>NZ_CDSBKO010000002.1:0-149511 GCF_977115655.1 Aquimarina sp. | reverse complement strand
TCAACCAAATATTTGTTTTTAAGCACAGTTCATCCCGTTAGAAGGGGACTGGGACTCATCATTAATAAGCTTTAAATCAATAGTTTAGATTCTTAACTTAACGACATTGATGATCCGGGTAAAAGACATCAAGTACAGGCGATACGCTGTGTTTTTTAGACTGTAATTAAAAATTTGATCCCCAGAGGTTTGCCCTTCAAGATAAAATATAATTTTCAGAAACATATCTCGTAATCTTGATCCCGGGTTGTTGATTTCAATCGTACCCTTTTGACCGGATCCAGAGTAAACTGCTACGCTAAAATTAAGAAAATACCTGTATACCTTGTGCTTTCTGTTACGTAACAAAATATAGCTGTGGCTGATTTTTATTTTGAACATAGTCAGAAAAGAGGATTTTATTGCGGCAAATTCAAAGTTAAAATGGTATTAGGTTCGTCTCCACCTTTGTGGGTTAAAAGGATCAATAAGTAAAATTTGTCATTTTCCCTTTTGATCGGATATAACATTTTTTTAAATAACCTTATTTTTTTTTAACCCTTGATAGAGATAACTATAACATACAGATAAAGTACTACCCACTACTTTATAATAATTTTAAAGTGTAAATAACCAAAAATATTAGTGGACATTATCATAAAGTGAATTTTGGAAAATCTATCTGAATAGCTATTAAAAAAATTATAAGTTTAAACAGATGAAAGAAATACAATATCAATCAATTTTTCCTTTTGTAATCATTCTCATTATAATCTTTCCCCTGTTATGGATACCAAAAGATCAAAGCCTTCTGTTTTTAAATAGTCTTCATTCCCCTTTTAGGGATTGGGCATTAAAAAAGATAACCTGGATGGGAGAAGGGTTTATGATATGCTGTTGCATCATATTGTTATTATTTCTAAAAATAAGGTGGTCGTTTGCTTTTGTTTTAGGATTACTATTACATATAATACTTATTCAGACAAACAAACAAATTCTTTTTAATGAAGTGCTTAGGCCTCTGGGCTATTTTAAATCTATAGATAAAGAATATTTGTTACATATTGTAGATGGTATAAGGATTCACCATAAAACAAGTTTTCCTTCAGGGCATACAACAGGGGCAACTTTTGCTGCATCTTTTATTGCTTTGATTATAAAAAATAAACAAACTTCTTTTGTTTTGGCTTTTATTGCCATTAGTATTGGTTTTTCGAGGGTTTATCTTGCTCAGCATTTTATAATTGATATTTATTTTGGTTTTCTTTTTGGTACTCTGTCCTCTGTTGTTGCTGTTATTATAGTACAATATATACCTTTTGGATATTGGTGGATGAACAAATACCTAATTAGGATAATGCCCGGATATACAAGTATTGGTTTTGAAATTTTTAATAAAAACCTAAAATCCTCACCAAAATATTAATATACAACAATATGGGTTTTTTAATACATAAAAAGATGGAATGCTAGGTAAGTTTTTATACGAGAATCAAAATGTGATATTGGTCTTTTTAATAAGCCTTGTACTCTGTCTTATAGGATCAGGGGCATACCCAATATATATACTGGATGAAGCAAAAAATACCGAAGCAGCCAGAGAGATGATGTTTGGGCAAGAGTATATTGTACCAACCTTTAATGGGGTATTAAGAACAGACAAGCCCCCGTTGCATTATTATTTTATGATGATAGGATATAATTTTTTTGGGATAAACTCGTTTGGCGCACGTTTTTTCTCTGGGATTTTTGGCACTCTTACTATTGTTTTTTCATTTCATTTCATTAACTTTTTTTCCGGCAAAAATGTAGCATATACTTTTGCATTAATAACATGGTCTTCCATTTTCTTTATTCAGGAATTTCATTTAGCAGTTCCGGATCCGTATCTCATATTTTTTATTAGTACAGGGCTATGGTTTTTTTATGATTTCTATATAAGAGATACTATATCTTCCCTTTGGTTTATGTATATTTTGTTTGGGTTTGGGGCACTTACCAAGGGCCCTGTTGCTTTGTTGTTACCAGGTTTAATTTGCCTTGTGTTTTTTATTATTACAAAAGACCTTACAATCAAAAGTATCCTTAGGTATAAACCATTTTTAGGATTGTTACTGGTATTAACCATAGCATTGCCGTGGTATGTTTTGGTACATATTGAAACAGGTGGCGTATGGACAAAAGGTTTTTTTTTGGATCATAATATACATAGATTTGGCAATGAAATGGAGGGGCACGGAGGAGTTTTTCTAATTACGTGGGCTTTTGTTTTATTAGGAATGATGCCCTTTTCGTTTTTTGTAATCTATGCGTTTATAAAAGCATATAAAAACAGAAAGGATACTCTTTTACAATTTTCTGCAATAATATGTGTGGTATTTATTTTGTTCTTTAGTATTTCTAATACAAAATTACCTAACTATACGATGCCTTGTTATCCTTTTCTTGCTTTTGTAATAAGTAAAGCACTTTGGGAGTTTTTTCTAAAACAAAAAAAGAGTGCTCATATAACAGTAGTGGTACTACTAATTACCGTGTTGGCTGTTGCCCTGCCAATTGCAGGTAAATTTGCTTTACTTAATGAAAAAGGGTTAGAAAATAGCAGTAATATTAGTTTATGGTTGTTGCCAACATCACTTATTACAACAGGAGGAGCATTTTTATATTTTCAAAAACGTTACAAAACAGCATTTATAACCATCTCATCAGGTTGGATAATTCTGGTCCCTGTATTATTTTTGATTATATACCCTGCACTTACCATGCATAATCCTGTAGAAAAAGCAAAAACTATGATTAAGGATAATAAACAAATAGCTGCTTATAAAAGATTTGATGCAGCTTTTCCTATTAATTTTCGAAAAACGTTTACGGTACTTTCTAATGCAGAAGAAATAGACTCTTTTTTTAAAAAATTTCCAGATGGTTATCTTATTACCAATGATAGAAATGTAGGGAATTTAGATAACAATAATAATCTTACCAAGGTTTTTGAAGCCAAAGCTCTTTTTGAGTCTCACACTACCAGAATATATAAACAACAATAATCAAAGAAACCGCATATTATTTTACTTATTATAAAATCGTATACTAGTGTAATAAAAAGTATAGTATTGAGAAGTACTGTACTTAAATAAAAACTCTTTTTTATAATGTTTTTCAGTAAATGATCGTTTATATTTTTTCTTGATACAATTAATCAGATCTTCATTATTTTTTTGACTTCCGATTACGAGCAGGTTTTTGGTATTATAGATTGCCCGGGGTGTAAAAAAAGTTTGACAATCTGTAGGGTTTAGGATCTCTACAGGATGATCGTTAAACTGCAATTTTATATTTCCAGCCATATCTGTTACATCACTAATGATAAGGTCTGCATTATTAACCAGTATTTTTTGCTCTTTCAGATAATTAGAAAAGGCTTTGTATGGGCGATTAATACGTTCTGTAAATCCAAGATATGGCCCTAACGATATACTACCCACAACATATATTAAAATAAGTACAGAAAATGTATAAAGTATGTTTCTTAATCGGTTTAAATTAATAGTATAGGTCTTACTTCTGTCATATTTTATAAATATATATACAGGGACTAAAAAAAACAGAGGTTGAATCCATCGCTCATGAGCATTGGTAGCCTTTGTTATTAATAAAACCCCCCATAAGAGTACAAAAGAAATAAGAAAGAATTTTCCTAAAAAGTGAACAAAGCCAGGGCTATCCTTTTTAAATATAAAACTTATTTTACCCTTAAATATAATTAATATAGAAATAAGGAACATCCCGCCAAACGAAAGAATACCTTTTAGTAATGCCCATGAGTTAAGGAGGATTATATATAAAAAAGAAGAATGGTCAGAAGCCGCTAAATCTTCTATGGTTTCTTTGCTGGTGACAGATAAGTTTTGAAATAGCCAAATAGTATGTTTTGAAATTAATAAAGCAAATACAACAAAACTAATCGCTATTTTTTTATTAAAAATAACTTTTCTATAAACAGGATCTAAACAAGCACTTATTAAAAGAGAAACCAAAGGGATGATAAAATTATATTTAGACAACATTCCAAAAGCTATTGCGATTCCAAATAGTATATAGTTAGTAACACTGGGTCTTTTTACCAATTGCAGTAAAGAACAGAGCAGATATGCTACCCCAAATGTTACCATAACCGTATGTGTTTGCCGTAAACTTTCAATCGATAATTGAAAAAACAACAACAAACTTAAACAAGTAACGACAAGTATTTTTATACCCTTTATGTGTTTTCTGGAAATACTAAAAACCAAAAAAAATATACCGGTTAATAATATAAATCGAAATACAATAATACTAAATATATGATACCCGAACAGACGGGTTAAAAATATGATAATCCAGGTATATAATGGGGGTTGCTGGTTATAGCCCCAGAGTAATTGTTGGCTAAAAAAAACTTGTTCTGCCTCATCGATTTCCAGAGTATTAGTTAACCATAACCGCATGAACAGATGAGTCGAAAAGTATGCTGTAACAAGAAATAAAAAACGATTAGATATAGAGTTGTTTGGTAAGGGAGCAAGAGCAAACATATATCTTGTTTTTTTACATAGTTACATTGGTAATATAATTTGTGTTCGTACACTTTAATTCTGGTTTTTTGATATGAAAAATAAGACCAAATAGAGAAACAAAAGCAGTAATGACAGAAAATAAAACACCTATAGTAACTGCGGTTGTACTATTAAATATAAATAAAGAAGATGCTTGATAAAAAATCATTTCTCGTACCCCGATACCAGAAAAAGAGAAAACCGATAAAACCGAAGAAATTAAAAATACAATAATATAAGGGATGTATGAATCTGTTTCTGAGATAGAAATACTCTTAACAATACATATTAGGCAAATACATTGTAATACTTGTATACAAACAGACAATAGCAATGTTTTTGGATATAGAGATAAAAAGGAAGGAAAAATATGTTTAGTGAAAAGGTAAGAGCTTAATACACCAAATAGCAGAGCAAAAGGAGCGACCCAAAGCAAATTTAGCGTTGTTACCAAAGGGATACATGCTAATAAGATAATAAGTAAAATACCAATAGCGGTTAACCCTATAAATCTATCCAACAAAACAGCTGCAGACAATTTTTTTACAGGCCACTTAAAATTTTTGTTTAATATATATACCTTATACGCATCACCACCTATCCCCCCGGGAATAAAAAAATTATAAAACATTCCTGTTAGATATAAAATATAATTACTCGTAGAAGATAAAGAAAAATGCACTGCTCTAAAAAGAATTAATAATCTTTTGGCAGAGATCCATTGGGATGCGATAAAGCAAAGTACAGCAAGGCTAAGGTACAAAGTATTCGATTTTTTAATAGTACCCCATACTTCATGCAATGGGATTTTGGTAAAAATAATGTACAGTAGTAAGACGGTTACCCCAATTTTAAAAAACGTGGAGAGCAGGTTTTTTTTCTTTGTTTTCAAAAGTGGATATTTTTCTTATATTATAAGGTCTTTTGTTTTGAGATTCATAATAGGTTCTCATTAAAAGATCGGCGACAATCCCAATAGTAAAAAATTGAATCCCAACCAGTATTAATAAAACACCTAAGAGTAATAAAGGTCTTGTTCCTATATCATTGCCCATTAATTTTACCGCTATAAGATACATATTGATTAAGACTCCTGTCCCAAAAAACAACATCCCTATATTACCGAATAAATATAAAGGTTTTTGCAAGTATTTACGTTGAAAAAGAATAAGTAAAAGATCGTTCATTACTTTAAAAGTCCTTCCCAACCCATATTTAGAGACTCCAAATTTTCTGGGATGATGTCTTACAGGAATTTCAGTAATGAGAGCCCCGTCTATGTGTGCATTTAGTGCAATAAACCGATGCATTTCGCCATAAAGCGGAATCCCTTTTGCTGTTTCTGAGGTCATTACCTTTAAGGCACATCCTGCATCTGTAATATGAAATTTGGTTGCCTTTCTAATAATATAATTTGCTATTTTTGAAGGTAATGTTCTAATAAAATTATCTTTTCTTTTTTGGCGTATTCCTGTTACGAGATCCCACTCTTCGCGAATTGCTATTTCTAACATCCTGGGAATATCAGACGGATCATTTTGCATATCTCCATCTAAAGTAACAATATAATCCCCTTTTGCATATTCTATCCCGGCAGCCAAAGCAGAACTTTGTCCATAATTTCTTTTAAGTTCAATAAGAACTACATTAGGATTTTTTAATGCTTTAATTTCTTGTCTTGTATTATCTGTAGAAAAGTCGTCTATATATATTATCTCATATTTATAATCGTGCAATGCCTTTTCAATAGCCTCTGTTAATAAGCTGGTATTTCCTTGCTCATTATATACTGGAATTACTATAGATAAAAATGGAGAAACATGCATACGATACCTTGTGTTAATTTGCAAAAGTAGAGGTAACACATCAATTTAATATTTGGTAATTGATAACAAATTAATAAGGAATACTGCTGGGGTTATAAAATTGTTAAGAGCTGATTTATAAAAGCTTTATATGGGATTCTTAAACTACTTTTGGTCGAATTGCAAGAATTTTTTAAATTTTATATGAATACCATTTTATTTAAAAGAGATTACATACTACTGTATATATTATTAGCCATTGTTTATATTTCAGGATTATGGATTCCGTTAATGGAAAACGACTCTGCACAACACGCAACTATGGCAATGCGAATGTATCTTGACAATGATTTTCTTAATATTTACAAAGCAGGGAACGACTACTTAGATAAACCCCACATGCATTTTTGGTTAGCAGCATTATCCTTTAAGATTTTTGGGATATCACAATGGGCATATAGGGTTCCGGCACTTTTGTTTACTATCCTGGGGGCATACTCCTGTAATCGACTGGCAAAAGAATTTTATGGCAACAAGGCAGCACATATAGCATCTTTGGTATTTTTATCCGGACAGGCAATTTTTTTGTCTAATCACGATGTGCGAACAGATGCCGTTCTTACCGGAGCAACTATTTTTGGTATTTGGCAGTTTGTACTATATATAAATAATAAGAAATTATTGCATTCTGTACTTGGGGCTGTTGGGGTAGCAATAGCGTTTTCTACAAAAGGGCAATTAGGGGTCTTTATTGCCGGGGTTTGTATACTAAGTTATTTGGCATATAACCGAGAATGGAAGGTATTGTGGTCATGGAAAACAGCGATCGCTTTTTTTGCATTTGTGATTTCGATATTCCCGGTTTTATATGCATACTATATTCAATTTGACCTGCATCCCGAAAAAGTAATCCACGAGCAATCTAATGTTTCGGGAGTATGGTTTATTTTATGGGATCAAAGCTTTAACAGGCTTACAGCAAGTGGGTTTGAGAAAACAAGTTCGGATTTTTTCTTTTTCTTTCACACCTTATTGTGGGCATTTCTGCCTTGGTCGTTAATAGCATACATAGCGCTTTTTGCAAAATTAAAACTCGCATTTGCAACAAGATTTAAGTATATAAAAGAAGTTGAAATTCTAACCTCTGTTGGGTTTTTATTGGTAATGATTGTTATTAGTTTTTCAAAATTCAAATTACCGCACTATCTTAATAGTTTATTGCCTGTATTATCCGTATTAGTTGCAGGGTATATTGTGCAATTATTTGAAATAGGTAAAAAAAATACAGTAAAAATTATTCTTGGTATACAATACTTTGTTTTAACATCCGGTAGTATATTAGTTTTGTTTTTGATCTTTTGGGGGTTTACCATGCCCAATGTTGGTATTGTTTTATGTTATGTGTTTTTAATTACCGGATTGTGTTATGTTGTTACAAAGCAAATGAACGTATATAGAAAATTAGTATTGGTTTCTGTTTATTTTATGGGATTGATTAATTTTTGTTTAAACACACAGTTTTATCCAAAACTATTGTTATATCAAGCAGGAAACAATGCAGCCAATATTATTAAAACTGAAAATATTAATCCCGAAAACGTTTTTATACTTGCAGGAAAACCAAGTTGGTCTTTAGATTTTTATACCCATAGGATAACACCGGTTGTTGCTGTAAACGATATTTCTAAAACGCTAAAAAGTGGAGATTGGCTGTTTTTATACGATTATCAATTAAAAGAACTTAAAGAAGATACTATTTCCTGGAGTGAAAAATATGAGATCAATCATTTTAGGATCACAAGAGTATCAGGGTCTTTTATAAACCCAAATACAAGAGATGAAGTTTTAGAAAAAGCCTATCTTTTACAATACTTTGCTAAATAATGTGAGTTTTCTATGTTAAATACCAAGAGCTTTTTACATAGAAAACCCACCTAAAATCACGTGTTGTATTGGTTTTTTTATTACCTAAACAATATAATCTCCAACGTAATTAAGGAATACCTCCTTTTTATTCTACTATTTGAGTTTCAATTACACTGTGATCTTAAAAGGTTATTTACCTGCCACCAGGACCTTCAACCAAACATCTGTTAATACACTCTGCTCCTTGTAATATAACACAGTCCCCATCAACAGGGCATACAAACCCGGGTTTATTAAGCAAAGAATGCCAAATCTCCAGAGAGATATCATGCCAATCATCGATTGGTCCACCTCCTTTAATATACTTTTGTTCTACTTTGTTTAAAACCCTGCCCAGGCCTAAAATTGATTTTTTCATAATTAAAACATTTAACATTATATAATTATAGAATACAAAGGATATACTAATTTTCTTTTCTATCAAAAACCTAAATAAAGTTGAAGAATTTAATATGGAACCAAAAAAAGTATATCCATCTTTTTAGGTTACAAAGGTAAAGGCTTTAATCACCTGTTAACAAGAACAATAACTAAGAATTTATAAATCCTTGGTTACATATTTATAAATTTTAACTGCTTTTCAAAATTAGTAAATACCGTCTGTTAATAGTTCTTTGATATGGTTTAAGGAGTAAAGGTACTATGCAAAAAAATCCGGAAATAAAATGGATAAGCTTAATCTTTATTAAGGGATTAATCCTATAACACGTGTATCGAAAACAAAATACATGTACAGAAACTATATATGGCGAGGTTACTCTATACGTTATAGATTATAATCTGTATCTCTTTTGTATTAAATTAGCCAAATTACCCGAATTTTCTCTATTATCTATTGTTACTAAAAAAAACAAAGTACCTCGAAGATCCTTCGAAGCATCATCAAGGTGCTTCCACCCCCCTCAGAAACCCTTCGAAGGGTGTTGGTAAGGGGTACTACCCTTATGGATAAGGATATTAAATAAAAAAGTCTAGGAAAATTTATGCCAGTCAGCTTTTTTGGATAGAAAATTGTGTTTCTAGCTTAGCAGAGTTATCGAAAATAGGTTTAGTACCAAAAATAATGGCTTTAAAGTAAGATGCTGTAATCTGGGAAAATAAGATTAAATAATTTCCTTGATTTTGCTACTATATTTGATCTTATAAGAAATATACCAGTTTACAAAATGCTTTACACCAGTTTCTATATTTGTTTTTGGAGTATAACCAACAGCTTTAGCTATGCTGGATATATCTGCGTATGTTTTACTAACATCTCCGGGTTGCATAGGTAAAAAAGTTTTTTTAGCCACAGCACCGATATGTTTTTCGATACAGGTAATAAAATCCATTAGTTTTACAGGATTACTATTGCCTATATTATGTAATAAATAAGGAGCTTTTTCCGGATCTATTGGTTTAGGAAGGGTTTCATTTACTTTTAAGATGCCATCTACAATGTCATCTATGTACGTAAAATCCCTTTCCATATCCCCGTTGTTAAAAATATGTAACGGTCTGTTGTTAATAATAGCATCTGCAAACAGTGATGGTGCCATATCCGGTCTTCCCCATGGGCCATAAACGGTAAAAAACCGAAGCCCGGTAGTAGGAACCTTAAAAAGATGGCTATATGTATGCGCCATTAATTCGTTGCTCTTTTTGGTCGCGGCATATAGACTTATAGGCTTGTCCACATTGTGATCTACAGAAAAAGGAATTGTTTTATTGTTTCCATAAACCGAAGAACTGGAAGCATAAGTAAGGTGCTTTACCGGATAATGCCTGCAAGCTTCTAAAATATTAAAAAAGCCATCTATATTACTTTTAATATATGCATCCGGATTTTCAATACTGTATCGCACACCGGCCTGGGCAGCCAGATGTATAACAGTGTCAAAACGTTCGTAACGAAATAAATCCATAATGGCAGCTTTTTGCGTTAAATCCATCTTTATAAAACGGAAAGTTTTGTATATAGACGAAGTTACGTACTCATTATCGATTACTTTATTACGAGATATCCCTATCTCATTTAGTCTGTCGTATTTTAAGGAAGTATCATAATACGTATTAATATTATCAAAACCCAAAACCTCATGACCCAATTGTAGTAGTTTTTTAACAGTATGAAATCCAATAAATCCTGCTGCACCTGTGACCAAAATCTTCATAAAAAATGTGTTTAATGGTTTTATTTTTTGATTTCTTCATTTTTAACGGCAGTAGTAGCCATAAATTCATTCTCCTTATGATGGGACTTATAAGTTTTTAACCATTCTCCTTTTGGGGTGCCGTGATCAAAAGAACTTAAAAAAACAGGAACCCTTGTTTTTAAACGCGCTGCCTCATTAGAGAAACCTTCGTACTCAATTCGATATAAGGCACTGTACAAAACAGCTCTTCCGGTACCATGGTGGCAATGTATTAATACAGGGTAAGAAATATCCTGATTCAAGACTTTAAAAAATTCTTTAAGATTTTCTTCGCTGGGGATTTGCTGTGAAGGAATATTAATATGATTTGTACCCTTTATTTTTTCTACAGCTATTTTTTCTTTGGTGATATCTGAAGATAAACCAGGGTTAAGAGGATCACTAACTTGCCCTACTCTAAGATCGATAACTGTTTTAATACCATGTTTCTCGATATACTTATGAATCTTTTCAGGAGGTATAGCAGCAGACCTGTAAACCTTATTTTCATTTATTTCTACAAACCTATAGTCAAAATGAACATGATATACATAAATAGCAGCAAAAATGATAGCTACTCCTAATATCGAAAAAACAAGCCTCTTTGTGGTTTTCATAATACATCTGATTAACAATTCATTTTCCGAAATTATAGAATATTAATCCTAAAAAAGATGTGGTAAGCAAACCCTAATGATAATATAAAGGTATGGAAATATTACACCAGATATTTTTTGCAGGCATAACATAAGCATAACAATGTGTTTTTTAAGAAACTGAAAAATAGCATATTATATAGTATTTTTGAATAAACTATTTTGAGATGGAACAAGGTTTAATTCCTTATGGCTTGCCCCAAAAACAAAATATATATCTGGCGAGCTTGCTATTGGATTATTACATATATAAATAAACTATTGATTTTTAGATAAAATTATGTTAACCTGTGCTTTTTTGGCAAAAGGTTTTATATTTTTCCAGAGGATATAAAGCACTCTTAATATTAAAACCTTAATTATGTTCCCAAGGCTAATCACTTTTGTTTTTCTTTTAATTACCTCTTCGCTTTTTGCGCAAAAAAAAACTTTGATGCATACAGACTATGATTTATGGAAAAATATCACAGATGTAAAGATATCAGAGAAAGGAAAATTAGTAGTAACTACCATTGAGACGAATACCAAAAGAGGAGATGGGTATATAGAAATATATAATACCCAAAACAAAGAAAAATTTGTATATCTCAATGGGTATGAACCTTCCATATCTTTTAATGAAAATTATGTGGTTTTTAAACAAAGACCAGAATATCAGTTAATAAGAAGAGAAAAAAAGAAAGAAATAAAAAAAGAAGACAGAACAAAGGATAAGTTATTTATTTATGATGTAAAAAATAATACTATTTACGATTCGATTTCCAGAATAAAAAAATATCAAATGCCAAAAAAACTAGAAGGGTGGTTGATTGTAGAAAAGTTTAAAGAAATTAAAGAAAAACAAAAAGGGAAAAGAAAAACAGAAAATAAGCAAGATACTTTACATAAAAATATATCTATGGCATATGAGCAAAATTATGCTTTGGTATATAACTTAAAAACCAAACAAAAGGATACCATACACCAGATAAAAGATTTTGTCCTGCCAGAAGAAGGTTCGACTTTTTATTTCTCATTAAAAAACAAAAAAGAAAAACAAAAGGATATTGGGGTATACGCATATAATTTATTATCTGCAGAAAAAGTTGCTATTGATACCACAAAATATGTTTATGATAAACTTGCCATATACAGAGATGGTAGCCAATTTGCTTATTTGTCGGCAACAGATTCAACCGCGGTAGATTCCTTAAAATTCGAATTATACTATCATAAAAATAAGATAACACAAAAGCTTGTAGATTTTTCAGGAAATAATCTTAAAGAAAATTGGGAATTAAGCAAAGACAAGCACCCTTTTTTCTCCGATAGAGGTAATAGATTATACTTTTACTCTAAACCAAAAGTTGTTTATTTAAAAGACACGACACTGCTGGAGGATGAAATCCCGCAAGTAGATGTATGGAACTGGCAGGATAAACTAATTCAACCAGAGCAAAAATCAAAGTTTGAAGAGCTTAATAAAAAGGCATTCATATCGTATTATGATATTACATCCAAAAGGTATATCCACATTCAGGATCAAACTATTGAAGATCTTGATTTAGATAAGACCAAAGAGCAGCAATTTATATTGGGTTCTGTTACTTCTCCTTACGATACAAAACGTTCCTGGGACTACCCGTGGACAAAAGATTATTATACAATCGATACCTATACAGGAAACAAAGAACGGATCCTCAAAAATAAAGGGCTGAAACCCATACTTTCTCCCGACGGGCAATTTGTATTGTATTATGATATGCAAGAAAAGGATTGGTTTTCTATAAACTTATATACTAATAAAAAAAACAATCTCACCAAAGATCTGGGCGTGGCATTTTATGATGAAGATGATGACCACCCTTCATTGCCTTCTCCTTACGGTTTTGGAGGGTTTGATGTAAATGAAGAAGTATTGATATATGATAAATTTGATGTGTGGAAAATTTCTTTGCAGGGGAAAGATAAACCAATAAACCTAACTCAAAACGGAAGAAAAAAAAATGTAACCTATAGGACAGAAATGCTGGATCCCGAACAAAAATATCGGGCAACTTATAGTAACGAAGAATTATTAATTACAAGTTTTGACAATACTACCAAGGTTTCCGGGTTATATACTCTTAAAAAAGGAAAGTTTATCGAGAAGATCAAACCTTCAGAGTTTCGTATAAGTTCCTATAAAAAAGCAAAAGATGCTAATGTTTTTACTTACAGAAAGCAAAATTTTACCACATTTCCGGATCTTTATGTTGCCACAAATACATTTAAAAGCACAAATAAGATAACCCACATAAACCCACATCAAGAAGATTTTAAATGGGGAACCGCAGAGTTGTTTACGTGGCAAGCAAACGATGGTAGAAAACTAGAAGGGATTGTTTATAAACCAGAAGATTTTGACCCTTTAAAAAAGTATCCTTTGATTACTTATTTTTATGAAAAAAGATCCGATAGTTATAGAAATTATCATATTCCAAGTCCAAGTGCTTCTATTGTAAATCCCTCTTATTTAGTGAGCAATGATTATATTATGTTTGTGCCGGATATCGTGTATGATGAGGGTAAACCAGGGGCGAGTGCATATAACTGTATTGTTTCTGGGGTTGAGGCTTTAGAAGAGTCTGGGTATATTGATAGTGATAATATAGGGATACAAGGACAAAGCTGGGGAGGGTATCAAGTAGCATATCTGGTAACAGTTACCAATAAGTTTAAAGCAGCAATGGCAGGTGCTCCCGTAAGTAATATGACTTCTGCTTATGGAGGTATTCGATGGAAATCTGGTCTAAGCAGAGCTTTTCAATACGAAAGAAGACAAAGCAGACTAGGTAAAAACCTGTGGGATGGTTTTGATCTTTATATCGAAAACTCACCACTTTTTGGTATTCCTAAAATAGAAACACCACTACTAATGATGCACAATGATAATGATGGTGCAGTACCATATTATCAAGGAATAGAAATGTTTATGGGTATGCGAAGATTGCAAAAACCAGTCTGGCTTTTGGTATATAATGATGAGGATCATAATCTAAAAAAAGTAAAGAATAAACAAGATCTGTCTATTCGTATGATGCAGTTTTTTGATTATTATCTTAAAGGAAAACCGGTCCCTAAATGGATGACCAGTGGGGTTCCCAGAATACAAAAAGGAAAAGATTTTGGTTATGATTTAGAGGATACCAGAACATCTACTATTATTTCCAATCCCAATAAATAAGATGCCATTGTATATTGTCTGATTCGTATGTGATTAATGTTGTAAAACCTACGGCTTGGTGCGCTTGTAAAGAACGTATATTATTAGATGCTACTTCGGTAATCAAGAAATCATATTTTTTTTGCAATTCGTTTCTCATAGCATGATATAAACCCCTAAAAATCCCTTGCTTACGATAGGCTTTATCTATACATATTTGTCCCATTACAATATAAGAAGTGGAGGGATCCAAATGATTGTCGATCATAGCAAACATAGGCTTAAGGATTTCGACATCCTCCTTAAAATCTTTTAGCATAGATAGAGCGTAACCAACAACTTTATCTTTATCCTTTGCAATAATATGAGGTTGTTTACTATTCATTTTTTTTAGGATAGATATATCATGTTGCACAGTAACAAAACCTTCTGCCTCTTTTTCTTTTTTAGAAATAGAAGAAGGTAAATTGTTTTGTTGAAGCTTTATTATTTGTTCTAATTCTTCATCACAAGTAGTAAGGGTGTAGATAAGGTTTTTCATAAAATATTATTGAAAAAGTTTAAACCACTTCATTTTGCTTGTAACCACTTATTACGTTTTTCCAAAATTTCTTTCTCAGGGTTTTGCAGTGCCACTATTTCAACATTTGGGTCTGCCGTAAAAATAATTTGGGTGGTAATTTTTTTTCCTAACCTTAGATAAGTAACAGGTGTTTTTTTACCTAAGGTAATTTTTCCTGTAAGATTTAAAAATTCTTCGGGATTTTTAAAAGAATCCCCGTTTATAGTTAAAATAATATCTCCTTTGTCTAAGCCGGCATTATATGCAGGTCCTTCTTTTTGAGGATAATTAGAAATAATAGCATTATTGTTTTCATCAAACTCAATAAGAGCTCCGTAGTATGGTTTTTTGGGATCGTTATCCATCAAAATTCCAAAATCAGCAAATAAAGCTTTGTAATCCGGGATTTCGCTATGATTAATGTATTTGTTAAAAAAATCATTAGCAAATGTATCTCCGGCATATTCTTGTAACGCAGTAAACAAATTAGTATGAGTATATGGTATTTCTAGTTTACCATATTTTTCCCAGATCATTTTCATGTAATCGTCCAGATGTAGAGAATCTTTATAGTTTCTTAAAGATAGATCAAGAGCCAGACCAAGTATGCTACCATACGAGTAATACGAAATAAATGTATTTTCTCTATTAACAGGATCTACAGAGGTTGCTGCATCTACAAAAGGAGCTTGATAGCTCATTTCAGTAGGGTTAAAATAAGCTCTTGCAGGAGAATTCCATACATAGTTATAGGTATCGGCTAACCCATTTATGTATTCTTCAGGGCTAATTAGTCCCGCTCTGCATAAAATTAGGTTAGTGTAATAGCTTGTAAACCCTTCTGCAAACCATAATTCTCCAGACATATTTGCTTTTTCAAAATCAAAAGGTTCTAATGTTTTAGGTCGAATACGTTCTACATTCCATGCATGAAAAAACTCATGAGAAACAGTTCCTATGTTTTTTTTCATTCCGCCATTAGAAAGGCTGTTCGTACTGGTTAGGATAGTCGAATTTCTGTGTTCCATACCATCACGGGATACCTGGGGCATATAACAGGCTAAAAAAGTATATGTCCCGTTATCAAATTTTGGATATTCGCCAAATACCTCTTTTTCTTGCACTACAATTTTTTTAATCTTTTCAAAATACGCATCTACTTCTTGTTCGGTGCCAAGATGATGCATTGCAAGTTGTATAGTATATTCTTCCCCTTCAGAGGTAACCTTAAATGATCTTGTAGAGTGGTTACTAATTTCTACAGGACTATCCATAAAATACTGTAAGTCAGGAGCAGTAAATGTGTTGTCACCTTTAGGTATAAGTTGCGTGGCTACTTTCCAGTTCAGATCTTTTCTAAGGTTAAAAGTTACTTCTACAGATCTGTCTTTAAGTGCCGGAGCATACATAAAAGTAGCAGGAATATTAAGGTGGGCATGGGTTTCATCGATTTGAGAATAGGTCCCGTCTCCCCGATCTGCAAATAGGGTGTAAGAAAGCTTTATAGTGCCATCATGACCAGAGATATCCCATTGGTGAGGATTAGGACGAACAACGCTAATTTTATTCCCTTGCCCGTCGGTTACGGTTACATCATATACATTTTTTGCAAATTCATGCAAGGCATACCTTCCTGGTGATGTTCTGCTCATTCGTAAAGAAATAGTGTCTGTCTTTAAGTTAGAAAATACAGCTTCTATTTTAGCTTCATGATGGACTGCATTATCAAAAGATACAGAGTATGTATTTTTGAATTGGGAGAAGCCTGATTGAATAAATAGTAAGGCAACTAATATTTGTACTACTTTCATTTTATCTTTATTAGGATTTGTTTAAGAACAGATCGATAAAATCAAATATAAGTATTATACCTACATAAAATTATTAGATTTCTATATAGTGTATCAATTACTTAAAAAAGTAATATTTTTTAAGTAGTAATTGTTTTATTTTTGATTCTGTATATGAAATTACCAGAAAAACTTCAGAAAAAACTTGGGGATAGAGAAGTGAGTAATTCGCTTCGTAAACTCTCTATAGATAAAAAAGGAATAGATTTTTATTCTAATGATTATCTTGGTTTTGCAACCGAAAGAAATATTTTTGATAAAGTACATAAGCTTTTAGATACAAAAGGAATTTATAAAAATGGAGCTACAGGATCCCGTTTACTTTCTGGGAATTATAAATTATATGAAGAAACAGAAAAAGAGTTAGCAAAATTTCATAATGCAGAAGCAGCATTATTGTTTAATTCGGGATATGATGCTAATGTTGGATTTTTTTCTGCTATTCCGCAGCGGGGAGATATTATTTTGTATGACGAACTAATTCATGCTTCGATTCGGGATGGGATTAAAATGAGTACTGCTACCTCTTATAAATTTAAACATAATGATTGGGGTGATCTGCAAAAAAAGCTTCAATTCGTTAAGTTTGATAAAGCAGGTAATAATAAGCTTGCCGAGATATATATAGTAACAGAATCTGTTTTTTCTATGGATGGAGATGTTCCTGATTTGCAGAGCCTTGCAACAATTTGTAGAGACCATAATTACAATCTGGTTATAGATGAAGCACATGCAACAGGGGTTTATGGAGAACAAGGCGAGGGGTTATTACAAGAATTAGGTCTTGAAGACATGATTTTTGCCAGAATCCATACTTTTGGCAAAGCAATGGGATGCCATGGAGCAGTAATCTTAGGAGGTAAAGATTTAAAAAGGTACCTGATTAATTTTGCCAGAAGTTTTATATACACCACAGGCTTGCCACCGCATTCTCTGGCAACTATACTGGTAGCATATCAGGAACTTCAAAAAACTTCCCAAATCAAAAAACTGAAAGAAAATATTGTTTTTTTTAATCAAAAATTAGAATCCGTTAACCTGAAAACAAAGTTTATCCAAAGTAATTCGGCAATACATTGTTGTATTATCCCTGGTAATGAAAATGTAAAAAAAATAGCGTTACATATACAGAAGAAAGGATTTGATATAAAACCAATTTTATCCCCAACCGTTGCAAAAAACAAAGAAAGACTGCGTTTTTGTTTACATTCGTACAATTCTAAAGAAGAAATCTCTGAAGTCTTAGAACTACTTACTACTTTTGTGATTACATGAAGGAGATGCAATTCATTGTCCGGAATGTAATGAAAAAAAACAATTCTTGCTTCAACACTCGATAGCTTTAAAGGATTGCTTTTTTCTTTTTGGTTTTATTTTATTTTTATTGCCTGTGTATCAAAAAACGAGATATAGGTGTCAAGATTGTAACAAAGAATTTAATATAGATGCGTAAAAAAATATTTATTACAGGTATAGGTACCGATGTCGGTAAAACTATAGCTTCGGCAATTGTGGTAGAAGCGTTGCAAGCAGATTATTTTAAACCAATACAAGCAGGGGATTTAGAATATTCAGACACACATAAAGTACAAGAGTTAGTATCTAATTCAAAATCAAAATTTCATGACAATAGCTATGCTTTACATGCTCCTATGAGTCCGCATGCTGCTGCAGAAATAGATAATGTTACCATACAAACAGACAAAATAAGTATTCCTAAAGTAGATAATGATATTGTTATTGAAGGAGCAGGAGGGATATTAGTGCCTCTAAACGAAGAAGATACTATCTTAGATCTTATACAACCAGATTATAAAGTGATCGTAGTTTCCAGGCATTATTTAGGAAGCATTAATCATACCCTGATGACCATCTGGATTTTAAAAGAGCAAGGATATAACGTGTCTGTGATTTTTAATGGTGAAGAAAATAAAACTACCGAGGATATTATCAAAAAAATGACAGGAGTTTCTATACTGGGCAGAATAGATCAGGAACCTTATTTTGATAAAGTTGTAGTGGCAGAGTATGCCGAGTTGTTTAAAGAAAAATTAGAAAAACTTTAATCCACATTGTGAGTTTAATTCTCCGAGGCTTGCCTCGAAAACAAAATATATTATCGGAAGCATACCACATGAGCTTGCTCCAAGGTTATTGATTTTTATTTTTTGACTTTAAAGAGGAATAAAAAAATAGTAAAATTTTCGCTTTTGCAGAAATACCATACATTATGACTTTAACAGAAAGAGACAAAAAACATCTTTGGCATCCGCTTACACAGCATAAAGTATACCCGGATGCATTACCAATCATAAAAGCAAGAGGAGCTTTGTTGTTTGGAGAAGATGGTACAGAGTATATAGATGGTATTGCCTCTTGGTACACAGCAATGTATGGGCATTGTAATGATTATATTTTGCAAAAAGTAAATCATCAGATGCAAAAGTTAGATCAGATTGTATTTGCAGGATTTACCCATAAACCAGCGATTAAGCTATCTGAGGAATTGATTAAAATATTACCAGATAACCAGCAAAAAATATTTTTTTCAGATAATGGCTCTACGGCAAATGAAGTAGGGATTAAAATGGCATTGCAATATCATTTTAATAAAGGCGAAAAACGCAATACTATTATTGCTTTCGAAGATGGTTTTCACGGAGATACATTTGGAGCCATGTCTGCCTCTGGATTATCTGTATATAATGGGCCTTTCGAAGATTTTTTTATAGATGTAAAACGAATACCTACGCCAAATATCGAAAACATAGACTCTGTACTAAAGCAGCTACAAGAGTACATTGTTACTAATAAAGTGGCAGCTTTTATTTACGAACCTTTGGTACAGGGAGCCAATGCAATGCATATATATGAGGCTGCATATCTCGATCAAATCCTTAATATCTGTAACGAAAATAATGTTATTACCATTGCAGATGAGGTAATGACCGGGTTTGGAAAAACAGGAAGAACTTTTGCATCGGATTATATAGAAACCAAACCAGATATCATATCGATGTCCAAGGCTTTAACAGCAGGTTTTGTACCAATGGCAGTAACCAGTTGCACGCAGAATATTTATGATGCTTTTTTAGACGATTCTGTAGGTAAAGCTTTTTTTCATGCGCATACTTACTCTGCCAATCCTATAGCATGCTCTGTAGCATTAAGTGCAATAGAGCTTTTGCATACCGAAGAAATTCAAAATGACATACAAAGGATAACCATGTCTCATAAAAATTTTGATGCTAAAATAAAAAACCACCCAAAAGTAAAGACCACCCGGCAACTAGGAGTGATCTATGCTTTAGATCTGGATATCGAGATGGATCGGTATGGAAAAAAAAGGTATGAGATCTTTGATCATTTTATGAAAAACGGAGTAGCACTAAGGCCATTGGGGAGTACGGTGTATCTTTTACCGCCGTATGTAATAACGCAAGAGCAGTTAGAAAAAATTTATGATACCATTGTAGAGCTGTTAGATCAGATTTGATTTTATAAGTAAAATGGTATTATCAAGCGTAGTTTTAAACTTCTCTTTTTGATCTATATAAAAAGCTATTTTTTTATACGTTTTTTGCGTTCCGTACAGACCAAAAAGTGTGTTCTTGTTTTTTAAAGTGATTAACATATTATGACTTTCTAACTCCCCGAGCGGGGATAATTTTCGGGTTTCGGTATTAAGCTCTATATCTTTACTGGTAATTTCTATAGATTCAATTTCATTAATATTTATGGTTGTTTCACTAAGGATACCATAACGAAGTTGTATCTGCTGTCCTTCAATACATATAGGTCTTTTTAGAATAGATTTCAAAAAACCAAAGATCTGGATACTAGAATACATACTTAAAACACTTGCAACCCAAGCAGCAATAGCACTCCATTTTAGTAGGAGAATATGAATTACATAGGTTTCGACTCCTATAATAAAAATAAAAGCTACTAATAAAGAAATGGTGCCACTGTTTTTATGGTAGGAGAATTCGTTTTCTTTTAGAACTCTTTTTTTCCAGACTATAAATCCATAATAAAATACAGCAAGCTCCATAGCAAGAAATGTAGCTATTCTTTTTGGTAAAATATCAAAGCAGGTTTGTTTCAAAGCAGTAAAAAAATCCTGCTTGTCTTTTGTATTAGTTTTATACTGTTTTAAGGTTTGTCTAACTTTGTGAAAAACAAAAATAACCACTCCAATTTCTACAAGAGGAAACACCCAGGTTTTAATCCAGTTAAGCAAAAACTGATGTTCTTTAGGAATACTATAGGAAGCTACCCATATTCCTAAAACAAAAAAAGGAATAACAGTAGTTTTTGGTATGTTTTTCTTTCTAATCAATAAAAAATAAAAAAAAGGGATAGTAAAAAGTAAATCCAATGTTATACCAATAGATAAGGCATTGCTATTTGTTTCAAACAACCGATCTCTAGAGATTAAAACCATAGATAAAATCAGAAGTAATGGTGTTCCAAAAACGATTAAATAACTATGGGTTTTCGTTGTATTCATCTTGTTGATACCCCAATAAATCAATTTGCTCATCGGTTTCTTCAATGATCACATACATTTCTGTATAGGTCCATTGATCATTTTCTTTAGTACCTGTAAGATATAGTTCTGCTTTTCCTTTAGGGCCTTTAACAGGTATCGATATATCTGCAAACCCTGTACTATTTTTATAAGATAAATTGCCATTCATCATGCCATCTGTTTCTATAGGCTCTCCAAGAATGTTTATAACATACTCATCTTCGTTTACTTTTTTAATAGCGTCTTGGTAAGGAACAGATTCGGTGATCAATTCGCTTACCCCAAATATCAAAGAACCTACAAAAACAAAAAACAAGATAATAATGGTTAAGCAACCACCAACAGGAACTGCCCATCCCCAATTTCTGGCAAACCAACTTTTATGCGGTATATGATCTTCCATAATATATATTATTGTAAATATAAGTACCTAAAACCTATTTCTTGTTACGTAATTATACCCTAAAAATACTATAAAAAGTATAATAACTATTGAACAAGATAGAACAAACCTGTACATTTGCCAAAACTTATAAATTGCAACAAATAGTATCTATAACGGGGATTTCTTCAATATCTCCTTTAGGATTTTTTTCTAAAGATATCTGGAACGCATACAGAGATCCATCCCATTGTATTTCTATTAAAAACTTTGGTGGAGAAAAAGCACTTGTAGCCTTGCTCTCTAAAGAAGCGAAACAAATAATCAAAGCATTAAGACAAGAAACAGATCATTATAAAGACTTAGACGACTCTGTTCTTTTTGGGATCTATGCTGCCAGGCAAGCAGTACTACATGCAGGATGGGACAAGCAGTATAATTTTGGAATTAATATAGGTTCCTCCAGAGGGGCAACAAGTCTTTTTGAAAAATACCATCAGGAATTTCTAAAAACAGGCAAGTCCTCTACGCTAAGTTCCCCTACTACAACGCTTGGCAATATATCCTCCTGGATAGCACATGATTTACAAACCAAAGGCCCAGAAATAAGCCATTCTATAACCTGCTCCACGGCATTACATGCAATTCTTAATGGAGTAGCCTGGTTACAATCGGGCTTAGCAGAACAGTTTTTGGTAGGCGGGAGCGAAGCGCCATTAACACCATTTACTATTGCACAAATGAAAGCATTAAAAATATATGCTTTGGATACAGAGTCTGCGTACCCTTGCCAGGCAATGAATTTAGATAAAAAAAAGAATTCGATGTTTTTGGGAGAAGGAGCTGCCGTTGCTTGTCTCGAAAAAGGAGTAAAAGATAATGCCATAGCTTTAATAAAAGGTATAGGATATGCTACAGAACCTTTAAAACATAACATATCGATATCGACAGAGGCAGATTGTTTTCAAAAATCAATGAAAATGGCTTTGGGAACAACCCCTGTAGAGGATGTAGACGCTATTGTAATGCATGCACCGGGAACAGTAAAAGGAGATATGGCAGAATATAATGCCATTAAAACCGTTTTTAAAGATGCATTACCAGCTTTAACCACTAATAAATGGAAAATAGGACATACTTTTGGCGCTAGCGGAATTTTAAGTTTAGAGTTAGCAATACTAATGATGCAGCATCAAGAATTTATTCCGGTACCGTTTATAGAACATAAAATAACTCCTAAACAGTTAAACAAAATTATAGTCAACGCTGTTGGTTTTGGAGGCAATGCAGTAAGTATATTACTTCAGATTCCTTAAATTTTTACGATATTTAGACTATAAAATAAATATAATTGAAAAAGATGTAAACAGATGAAAACACAAATCACTCTTCTTTTCATAAGTTTTGTTTTTGGTATTCAGGTTAAGGCACAAGTAACCACCATTCATGATGAATTTGAGCCTGAATTTATAAATATTAACGGGTATCAAATTAATGTAGAAACCAAAGGTAAAGGAAATCCCATGGTATTTATCGCAGGAGGGCCAGGGAACTCACACGATTATCTGCAGGGTAATTTTGGCAAATATCATACCTCTGCGCAAGTAGTTTTTTTTGATGCACTGGGCAGAGGTTTGTCTGAAGATGCCAAGGACAAAAAAGAATACTCTATACAAGGGGATGTAGAAACGTTAGAAGGAATAAGAAAAGCATTAGCGTTGCCTAAATGGACGCTTGTAGGACACTCTTACGGGACTGTAGTTGCACAGGCTTATGCCATAAAATACCCACAGTATACAGAAAAAATGGTATTGATTAATGGATTTCATAGTGGATTAATGTGGCAGGCAAATTGCGATAGCTATAACCACTATGCCAGAACACATTTTCCTGAAAAATGGAAAGCAGTAGATTCCTTAAGAGCAGCAGGCTATGTGTCTTCTGACCCCGAGTTTTTAAAAGCATACGGTAGTTTTCCGACCAAATATATATACTATCATAATACAGAATTAAATCAACCAGTACCAAAAAATGTAAAACGCTCATGGAATCTGGATGTATACTATAACATTGTAGGTCGGGATGGAGATTTTCATGTTACTGGAGATATGGGAGATACCGATTTTAGAAAACAGCTAAAAGAAATAAAATCACCAACATTAATAATCGCTGGCAGATACGATGGTGTATCTACGCCAGAGTTCGCAATACAGTACAAAACCTATATGCCACAAGCAGAATTTGTGATGTTTGAAAAAAGTGGGCACAATCCATATTTAGAAGAACCAGAGAATTTTTTTAAACTATTCGAACAGTTTTTAAGTATAAAAAAATAAACTTTGCTATTTTAATCTGGCACTTTAATGGCTACCATACCAGATTTTATTACATTTGATTTTTAGATTTAGATGATATATGAGCGTTATTAAACACAATTGGACAAAACAAGAAATTCTTGATATTTATAACTTACCATTAATGGATTTGCTGTATAAAGCAGCTACCATTCATCGGGAGTACCATGACCCAAATACAGTACAGGTATCTACTCTTTTATCTATTAAAACAGGAGGATGCCCGGAAGATTGCGGATATTGTCCGCAAGCAGCAAGATATCATACCGATATTGAAGGTAATGATCTTATGAGCGTGCAGCAGGTAAAAGCGCAGGCACTTAGAGCAAAATCATCAGGCAGCTCCAGAGTATGTATGGGTGCTGCATGGCGTAATGTAAAAGACGGGCCGGAGTTTGAAAGTGTATTAGAAATGGTTCGTACTATCAATAAATTAGAGATGGAAGTATGTTGTACCCTGGGTATGATTACCGAAAACCAGGCACAACGACTGGCAGAAGCAGGACTATATGCATACAATCATAATTTAGACACCTCTGAAGAATATTATAAAGAAGTAATTTCTACCAGAGGATATGAAGATCGTTTACAGACCATAGATAATGTTCGTAAAACCAATGTTACCGTATGTAGTGGTGGTATTATTGGTATGGGAGAAAAAGTAGAAGATCGTGCAGGAATGCTTGTTGCATTATCCAAACTAAACCCACAACCAGAATCGGTACCAATCAACGCATTGGTTGCTGTAGAAGGAACACCAATGGAAAATGAAAAACCTGTAGTAATATGGGATATGATACGAATGGTAGCTACAACAAGAATCATTATGCCAAAAACTCAGGTAAGACTATCGGCAGGAAGAACCGAAATGAGCAGAGAAGGACAAGCAATGTGTTTCTTTGCAGGCGCTAATTCAATTTTTGCAGGAGACAAACTGTTGACCACTCCTAATCCGGATGTGAGCGAGGATATGGAAATGTTTAAAACGTTGGGGCTTAATCCACAAAAACCGTTTGTTAAAAAAGCGCAGCCAGAAACAGTCGAGGCAAAAGATTCTAAATACGAACCTCTGGGAGAAAAACCCAAATGGTCAAGACCAGATCACACTATCGAAAAAAATGAAACTGCAAAACAAAAAGCAAAAGAAGTAGCAGCAAACAAATAGTACGTACCGGATTGTTTTTAGGGACTGGTATAAGGTGTTTAATATATCTTTTAGAAAATACGTTAACAGTTTTAGATTCCATGCCTTTAGTTAAAGATATTTAAAATTCTTTGTCGCACTAAGTTTGTCGAAGTGTTTTTAATTTACATTTTCTAATGTCTTTGTCAGGATCAGACTCATAACTAAAAGCTTACCTAAACGACATTGATTTTAGATTTACAATTAAAATACTGTTTGTTTTTTAGAGATATAGATTAGTATAAAGTATGATATCTATTTTTGGCAAATCACAATTTAATTTTTAGCTCATATATAAGTAAGTGAAATTAGACTTAGAGCAAATACCAAGGGTAACTGTAATTACCAAAGAAAAATTTCTTAAAGAGTATGTCCATTTGCAAAAACCGGTTGTGGTAGAAAGACTAACCGAAGATTGGGTAGCATATAAGAAATGGAATTTGGATTATATAAATACGCAAGCAGGCGATAACATTGTGCCTATATACGATGACAGACCTATTTCGTCTGATCGTAAGTTTAATGAAGCGCATACCCGTATGAAAATGAGCGACTACATTAACTTACTACATAGTGGCCCTACAAATTACCGTATCTTTTTATATAATTTATTAAAAGAAGTTCCACAGCTTCAAAAGGATTTTTTTTATCCCGATATGGGTTTAAAATTCATGAAGAAATTACCTTTTCTTTTTTTTGGAGGGACTGGTTCTAAAGTATTTATGCATTATGATATAGATTATGCCAACATACTTCATTTTCATTTTCATGGCGAAAAACAATGTATACTGTTCCCCCCTTCACAAACCAAATATATATACAAATTACCACACTCTTTACTATCCCATCAAGAGATCGATTATACCAATCCGGATTTTGATACATGGCCGGCATTGCAAAAAGCAAAAGGGTATATAACCAATTTAAAACATGGTGAGATGCTTTATATGCCAGAAGGGTACTGGCATCACATGACATATCTAAGCCCTGGTTTTTCTATGAGTATTCGCTCTGTTACCAAAAGCAAAGTTAGGTTTGTAAAAGCTATGTACAATGTTTTTGTGTTAAGGCGTATAGATAATTTTATGCGAAAAACCAAAGGACAAAAATGGATAGAATATAAAAATAAAGTAGCTATAAAAAGAACCAATAAAAGAGTAAAAAAACTTTGATATAGTAATCCCTCATTGAGGGTCAGGAGCTTGCCGCAAAAATAAATATCCCTTAAAAAGCCCTTCCTTTGGAGAAAATGAATAAGTTTAGATGAGACATTTTATGGTTAAATCTTTTGCTCCTGCTGCGGTTAGGTTTGGATGGCAGGATCTTTTTTATTCAGAAAAAGGAATAAAAAAACCTCACAAAAATAAAGCTTGTGAGGTTGGTGTAAACTATTTTATTTAGAATCTATCCTTGCATATTTTTTGCTTCAATACTTAATGTAGCATGCGGAACCAGTTTTAAACGTTCTGGATTGATTAATTTGCCGGTTACACGACATATACCATACGTTTTGTTTTCAATTCTTAGTAAAGCGTTTTTTAAATCACGCACAAATTTTTCCTGTCTGATAGCAAGCTGTGTATTTGCTTCTTTAGACATTGTTTCGCTACCTTCTTCGAATGCTTTAAATGTCGGTGAGGTGTCATCCGTGCCATTATTTCCATCATTTTTGTAAGCACTTCTTAGTAAATCTAAATCTTTTTTAGCTTTTTCTACTTTTTCAAGAATTATTTCCTTGAACATTGCTAAATCAGCGTCGCTGTACCTTACTTTGATATCGTCTGCCATACTTCTTAATGTTTTTTAATTATCAATTGGGTTGCAATGTCGTCAAACGCAATTTCTGTACCATTTATTACATCTGTCGCAAATTCAATTGTCTCGGTTAAGGTTTCGTTTTTAATATAATCTTCATTTGTAGCAATAGCTTCTTGTATAGTTTTATTTTCCTGAAATACAATTTGTATTTTATCAGTTACTTCCAAGCCACTATCTTTACGAATATTTTGAATGCGATTTATAAGTTCTCTGGCAATACCTTCTTTTTTAAGCTCGGGACTAATAGTAACATCTAGTGCTACTGTTAAAGCACCAGAATTTGCTACCAGCCATCCTTCTATATCCTGAGAACTAATCTCTACATCATCGGTACCTAATGTAATAATTTTATCATTAATTTTTACATCAAAATGCCCGGTTTGTTCAATAATTTTGATTTCTTTTTGACCAAAAGACTGTATCTTGCTAGCAATCAGTTTCATGTCTTTTCCAAAGCGTGGGCCTAATGTTTTGAAATTGGGCTTAATTTGTTTTACCAATATGCCGGAAGCATCATCAATAAGCTCTATTTCTTTAACATTCACTTCGCTTTTTATAAGATCGGCTATATCATTGATTTCATTTTTTTCTGCATCATTCAGTACAGGAATCATGATACGTTGTAAAGGTTGGCGAACTTTTATTTTTTCTTTTTGTCGTAAAGAAAGGGTCAAAGAAGAAATAGTTTGTGCTTTTTGCATTTTATGCTCCAGTAATCTGTCTACAAAACTCTCATCATATTCAGGAAAACTTGCCAGATGTACACTTTCAAATATTTCTTTTTTTGTTCCTGCTATCAGGTCTCTATACAATCGATCCATAAAAAATGGGGCTATTGGTGCTCCAAGTTTAGAAACGGTAAGCATGCAAGTGTATAACGTTTGATAGGCAGAAATTTTATCTTGTTGGTAATCTCCTTTCCAAAATCTTCTTCTGCTTAAACGCACAAACCAGTTACTTAGGTTTTCTTGCACAAAATCAGAGATAGCTCTTGCTGCTTTTGTAGGTTCATATTCTTTATAAAAAGAATCTACGTTTTTAATTAAAGTATGCAGTTCGCTTAATATCCAACGATCAATTTCCGGGCGTTCTGCTAATGTGATATCTGCTTCATTGTAGGTAAAATTATCAATATTAGCATAAAGAGTAAAGAACGAATACGTATTGTACAGGGTGCCAAAAAATTTACGACGGACTTCAGCAATTCCTTCAGAATCAAATTTTAAATTGTCCCAGGGGTTTGCGTTGCTTATCATGTACCATCTGGTAGCATCCGGACCAAACTCTTTTAAGGTTTCGAACGGGTCCACAGCATTTCCTAGTCGCTTAGACATTTTTTGTCCATTTTTATCCAATACCAAACCATTAGAGACTACATTTTTGTAGGCAACATCATCAAAGATCATAGTTGCAATGGCATGAAGAGTGTAAAACCATCCACGGGTTTGATCTACCCCTTCTGCTATAAAGTCAGCTTTTCTTTCTCCATCTTCAACTTTTTCTTTATTCTCAAAAGGATAATGCCATTGTGCATACGGCATGGATCCAGAGTCAAACCATACATCAATCAAATCACTTTCTCTTTTCATAGGTTTTCCTGATGCAGAAACCAGAGTAATTTGATCTACTACGTTTTTATGAAGATCTATTTTATCATAGTTTTCTTCGCTCATGTCTCCAATAGTAAAATCTGCAAATATATCTGCTTCCAGAACTCCGGCTTTTACAGCTTTTGTCATTTCAGATTTCAATTCTTCTACAGAACCTATAATAAGTTCTTCTTTACCATCTTCTGTTCTCCATATTGGTAATGGGATTCCCCAAAAACGAGAACGAGATAGATTCCAGTCATTGGCATTTGCCAACCAGTTACCAAACCTGCCTTCTCCTGTAGCTTTTGGTTTCCAGTTAATACCAAGGTTAAGTTCGTGCATTCGATCTTTAAAATCGGTAACTTTTATAAACCATGAATCCAAAGGATAGTATAAAATTGGTTTGTCTGTACGCCAGCAATTTGGATAGCTGTGTACATACTTTTCAACTTTAAAAGCTTTGTTTTCTGTCTTAAGCTGTATCGCAATCTCTACATCTACCGATTTCTCGGGAGCTTCCCCTTCATTATAATATTCATTTTTTACATATTTACCACCAAGATCTCCCATTTGTTGGATAAACCTTCCTTGTAAATCCACAGTTGGTACCAGATTATCGTTTTCATCCATTACTAATAGAGCAGGCACTTCTGGAGAAGCTTGTTTAGCTACCAAAGCATCATCTGCTCCAAAAGTTGGAGAGGTATGTACAATACCAGTTCCGTCTTCTGTGGTAACAAAATCACCAGCAATTACCCTAAAAGCATTTTCGGGATTATGATAAGGTTGTACGTAATCGATAAGTTGTTCGTAACGAATATCTACAAGATCTGCTCCTTTACATTCTTTTAAAACAAGGTATGGTATCTTTTTGTCTCCTTCTTTAAAGGAATTTACTTCTTCTTCGGTTTCAACAGCACTAAATTTACCTGCAAACTGTTTTCCTACTAAATTTTTGGCAAGAATAACATGAACAGGCTCAAAAGTATATTGGTTAACTGTTTTTACAACAACATAATCAATTTTTGGACCTACAGTTAATGCGGTATTAGATGGTAATGTCCAGGGAGTTGTAGTCCATGCCAAAAAGTAAAGATCTCCATCTATATCTTGTAAAAAAGACGGTAAAGTATCTTTTATGGTTTTAAACTGAGCGACAACAGTAGTGTCTGTAACATCCTGATAGGTTCCTGGTTGGTTAAGCTCGTGTGAACTTAATCCAGTACCAGCCTTGGGAGAATACGGTTGTATGGTATACCCTTTGTACAATAACCCTTTCTTATAAATTTGAGAAAGTAGCCACCATACACTCTCCATATATTTGGATTTGTAGGTAATGTACGGATCTTCCATATCTACCCAATATCCTATTTTTTGAGTAAGATCATTCCATATATCTGTATAGCGCATTACCGCTTTTTTACAAGCTTCGTTATACTCCTCTACGGTAATCTTTTTGCCAATATCTTCTTTGGTAATTCCTAATTCTTTTTCTACGCCAAGCTCTATAGGAAGCCCGTGGGTATCCCATCCTGCTTTACGCTGTACCTGATATCCTTTTTGAGTTTTATAGCGGCAAAAAATATCTTTGATTGCACGAGCCATTACATGGTGGATTCCAGGTAATCCATTTGCAGAAGGAGGCCCTTCAAAAAACACAAATGGTTCTGCTCCATCCCGCTCACTAATACTTTTTTCGAATATGTTATTCTGTTGCCAGAAGTCTAGTATTTCATTAGCTAATTCAGGTAAGTCAAGTCCTTTATATTCAGGAAACTTCGTGCTCATTTTGTCGTTCTTTCTATTAAGTTTGCGAAAATAAGGATTTTCTATAAAAAAGAGGGCGGAATTTGAATTACGATATAAAATAATTGTTATAGAAACATCAATTTTTAACAAGGCCTTTATCTTTTTATTAAAAAGAGTGCCCAAGATATGTGTATATTAGTTAGGAGATGCTGTAAAGTATCAGATATATAACTAAGGGTAGAATTAACTGTTTGAAAGATTACTTTTTTGAGATTATATTTTAGTATTTTTAACCCACTTTATGCAGTATAAGGGCTTTGGTTATATTAAAAAACGAAGCAAAGCGTCTGTATTTGCAGCAGCTACAAGATGTAATAGGTTTTTTGCTCATAAAGCGGGTTTAAACATGGATAATGAAAAGGATTAGAGCGGGTGCTTCTGGTATAGAAGATTTATATTATATTAATTATAGATGAAAGAAATTTTAGACGTAGTATTAATTCAATCCCATCTGGCTTGGGAGAATCCAGAGCAGAATCGTGCAGCTTTTACTCAAAAAATCAATTCGATTACATCAAAGGTAGATTTGATTATTTTGCCAGAAATGTTTACCACAGGTTTTACTATGAATGTGGATGAGGTGGCAGAAACAATGAGTGGGGATACTGTTAATTGGATGAAGAAAACGGCTAAAGAAACAGATTGTGCAATTGCAGGAAGTATTATTATAAAAGAAAAAGAGAATTTTTATAACCGTTTGATTTTTATGTTTCCTAATGGCACTTATGAGACCTATGATAAACATCAGCTGTTTACCCTGGCCAAAGAACAAGAGGTGTTTACAGCAGGACAGAAGGAGGTAATCGTAGACTTTAAGGGGTGGAAAATCAAACTTTTAATTTGTTATGATCTTAGGTTTCCTGTTTGGGCAAGAAATACTACATACTACGATGTATTATTATATGTTGCCAGTTGGCCAAAACTCCGTATAAATGCATGGGATGCATTGCTAAAGGCCAGAGCAATAGAAAACATGAGTTATTGTATAGGGGTAAACCGTACAGGATTGGATGGCGAAGGTTTTGAGTATAACGGGCATTCTAATATCTACGATGTTTTAGGAAACACCATCTTGGAAGAATCTCCTGTAGAAAAAGAAACTATTATATATACAACTTTAAATAAGTCCCATATCAAAAATAGCAGGCAAAAATTACCTTTTTTAGAAGACAGGGATGTTTTTCAATTAATCTAGAATAAAAGTTTGTTTTATCTCCCAGTTTGCTCGTACATCGATAGGTTCAGCAAGGTAACGAATCTCTTCGGGTTGTATCCCTTTTAAGAAATTACCCGTATCCCATTTTCCATTATTATTGCTGTCAAAAATTACTCTCACGTAGTACTTATTGGGTTCAAGGTAATCAAAAACCAAGGTTTCTTGGGCTCGTGCTACTTTTTCTGAGATTACTTCTTCTTTTTCATTAGTGATTTGAACCAAAACAGGGTAGTTTTCTACATTTTGAAGTGTTAGGAAAATAGTACCGTAATCGGCTGTTTTTTTTGTTCTGAAATTAATATTTATGGTGTCATTAACATTTCCTACAAAATCTTTAACAGCTTCTGGCAGAAACTGTAATCGATAATTGTTGTTTTCAGTTTTTTCAAAAATAAGTTTAGCTTCATTTTTGTATGTGTCTAATGCTATAGAAAAAGGAACATCCAAAGTGTCTTTATCGGTTAAGAAAATTTGTTTTTCGTTGATGCTGTCCAAAGGGGTATTTGCCGAAAAAATAAAATTTTCATTAAGGGGAAGGATAGATCCCGCATTGGGTTTAACAATAAGAGAATCTTTATACTGATCTTTAAACCTGGTAACTAAGGTGTCTTTATAATTTGTAGAATTAGTAACTTCAAATATTAAAGAATCTGCTTTAAAAAATGGTCTGAACCAATAATGTAATGTATCTTTTTCTTTATCCGGAAATATTCTCGTTTCAAAATTTTCGGGAATATTGCTTAACAATGTTATTTTCATGCTGTCCAGTATTCCTTCATAAGGAAAGAAGAACTCGTTTTTTGAAGCTTGTTTTGGGTTTAATGCTTTAAACTCAAGAATCTCTTTAAATACATTAATATTGAAAACCTTGGCAGTATCTTGAGGAAGCGTAACAATCTCCTCATAAAACCCTATTTTATCCTGTTTTGGCTCATACAAGTAATTATTAGAAACATCTTTTAAGGCAATTAACTTAAATTTCCCTTCCTTTAGGTTTTGCAAGCTAAAATTGGTGCTGTCCAAAGTATTGGTGATATATCGGGGGACAGTTTTATATACTAATGAATCAGAATATTCTTCATCGATTTCATATAGGGCTACTGTAATATACGAATCCGGTTTTTTTTGAAGAGCATCTCCTACAGTGCCTTTTATGCTTAAAGAATCCAAAAAATCGCCTGTTGAAAAAACGTACCTAAAAAATGGATTAGGATTCCCTTCGTTATTATCCACTACACTTTCTCCAAAATTTATACTATATGTTGTGTTTGCAAGCAGGGTATCCAAAAATTTGATTTTTATATACTTGCTTGCGCCACCAAGAGGAGTAATGGTTGGTTTGGGATCCATGGGTGGCGACACAATGATTTGTTTTTGAGGGTCTTTTAATTTGATGTATTCATCAAAATATATACGGATTTCATTTTTGTTGAAATTTGTAGAGAAATTAGGAGGGAAAGCTTTGATAAAAACCGGAGGTTTTTCATCTTTAGGACCGCCAGATATCGAACCCTTTTTAGCACAGCCAATAACTATTACCAACAAAGTTAAAATAAGGAGTATCGTATTTATTTTTTTACTCATAATCTCCGCGATGATTTTTTAAGACACAAAGAAACAACTATATTTAAAAAACAAAAAACTTAATGAAACACTATTTAGAAACCATATCAAAACATATTGTTAAATAGCGGGTATAAATAGTTTAAGTTTCGTAACAGAGCTCCAAATTTTAATACATCATTATTTTTTATCTCTAATACAAATATATTTTTTATTCTGCTATTGCCATAGTTGCAACACTTATTTTGATCCCGGGTATAGATTGCAGTACATTTATGCAAGACTCTATAGTTGCACCGGTAGTTACAATATCGTCAACCAAAAGGATGTGTTTGTTTACAAGTAAAGACTCATTTTGCGTGCCAAATGTTTCAACAGTGTTTGTCCATCTGTTTGTTCGTTCATGTTTAGATTGTTTTTTATTGTAGGAAATTTTTTTCAACACAGAATTTACATACTTTGCATTTAGTGATTTTGCAATTTCAATTCCAAACTTTTCTACCTGATTATACCCTCTTTCCCGCATTCTTCTTTTGTGTAAAGGAACAGGTATTACTATGTTAATATCTTGATATTTAATAGATTGTTTCAATTCTTGTCCTAGCCATTTTCCTAATTCGACACCTATTTCTTCTTGTCCCCGGTACTTTAAATTGTGTAGTAAATTTTGAACTAAACTATCCTTATAAAATACAAATAGAGACGTTGCATTTTCAATTTTGGCACGACCATAAAATACTTTTTCAATTTTTTTTGCGTTTACGTTATGAAAATTCCCCAAAGGGAGTTCATGTCTGCAGGAAGTGCAAAGCAATTTTTCGTTTTTATATAGTGGGCTGTCACATGCTCCACAATATATAGGAAAGAATAAATAAGCTAAGTCTCTTAGCATTTTGACAAGGAGATTAACATTAATTATTATATTTAGCCATTAAAATAACCATCAAAAATTATAAATTTTAATTATGACAACTCAAAACAATAACTTGACCCTTAAAATTCTAATTGGTGTTCTAGCAGCACTTTTGCTTATTTTAGGAATATTTACGTATAAGTTTTACAACGAAGAGAAGCAAAATAAAGCAATTTTGCAACAAGAAAAGGATCTTATTGAAAGCGAATTAGGAGAATTAATTACAAAGTATGACAATGCTATCGCACTTAATGAAGTAATGGACGATCATTTGCTTAAAGCAAAAGAGCGAATTGTAGTCCTGTTAGACAGCGTAAAAGACAACGAGGCTAACTTAGCACTAATCTCCCGATATAGAAGAGAAGTTGGTAAACTTAAAAAGGAACGTGAAAGATTATTTAAACTAGCCGATAGTTTAACAGCAGCAAATACCAGATTGGCAACAGATTTGGATAGTACTTCTGTAGCTCTTAATCAAAGAATCATTTTATCCGATTCTTTGCAAACACAAAACAGCAAGTTAGCTGAAATCGTTGAAAGAGGTGCAGCCCTTACTGCAGCTAATATAAAAGCAGAAGGAGTAAGAGTTCGTAATAATGGTAAAATAACAGACGCTTCTAAAGCCAGTAGAGCAGAAAAAGTAAGAGTTTGTTTTACACTTTCTCCAAATAAATTAACAGAAAAAGGAGATAAAGAACTTTTTGTACAGGTTATTAACCCAGAAAACAATCTTATTGGAGATAAAATATCTGTAAACTTTGATGATGCAGTACTTACTTATAGTGGTCGTAACAAAGTATTTTATGAAAACGAAGCATTAGATGTTTGTATATTGGTAGATGCAGCGCAAGGAGAACTGGTTAAAGGTAACTATGTGGTAAACCTTTTTTCCGGACCAAGAATGATTGCAAATACACAATTTGAATTGAAATAGTATTTGATATAAAAACAGAAAAACCGTCATATTATATAAAAATATGACGGTTTTTTTGTGCTTTTATCAGAAATTACTTTTGTTGCGTATTAATTATATAAATTCATTTTTAAATTATTTTAATTCAGTTATTTTTGCGGAATGGCACAGCAAGAAGATAAATTTAAAAAAGTGATTTCCCATGCCAAGGAGTATGGGTATATTTTTGGTTCTAGTGAGATTTATGACGGACTTAGCGCCGTATATGATTACGGTCAGAACGGAGTAGAACTTAAAAAAAACATAAGAGAGTATTGGTGGAAAAGCATGGTGAATATGCACCAGAATATTGTGGGGCTCGATGCCTCTATATTTATGCACCCCACAACATGGAAAGCTTCTGGACATGTAGATGCCTTTAATGATCCTCTTATAGACAATAAAGATTCTAAAAAAAGATATAGAGCAGACGTACTTATTGAAGACTATGCTGAAAAACTACATCAAAAAGCACAAAAAGAAATCAGTAAAGCCAAAAACCGTTTTGGAGATGATTTTGATGAAGCCCAATTTATATCCACAAATCCAAGAGTTGTAAAGTATCTTTCAGAAAAAGAAGAAATAATACAACGTATGGCAAAATCTTTAGAAAATGAAGATCTTGCAGATGTAAAAGCATTGATTGAAGAGTTAGGAATTGCAGACCCGGAAACCGGATCAAAAAATTGGACTGAAGTTCGCCAATTTAATTTGATGTTTGGAACCAAGTTGGGGGCATCTGCAGAATCTGCCACAGATCTGTTTTTAAGACCAGAAACAGCACAAGGTATTTTTGTTAACTTTTTAAATGTGCAAAAAACCGGTCGTATGAAAATACCATTTGGTATAGCACAAACCGGAAAAGCATTTAGAAATGAAATTGTAGCAAGACAATTTATTTTTAGAATGCGGGAATTTGAACAAATGGAAATGCAGTTTTTTGTTCGCCCGGGAGAAGAAATGAAATGGTATGAGTACTGGAAAGAAACCAGATTAAACTGGCATTTGTCCTTAGGATTAGGCAAAGAAAACTATCGTTTTCACGATCACGATAAACTAGCGCATTATGCAAATGCAGCAGCAGATATAGAGTTTAATTTTCCGTTTGGATTTAAAGAATTAGAAGGTATACATTCCCGAACAGACTTTGATCTTAAAGCGCATGAAAAACATTCTGGCAAAAAACTGCAATTTTTTGATCCGGAGCTTAAAGAAAGCTATGTTCCTTATGTTGTAGAAACTTCGGTAGGGTTGGACAGAATGTTTTTAGCAGTGTTCTCTACAGCATTACAAGAAGAAGAGTTAGAAGATGGTACCAGTAGGGTAGTGTTAAAATTACCAGCAGTTGTTGCACCGGTAAAAGCAGCAATACTCCCGTTGGTTAAAAAAGATGGTCTGCCAGAGATAGCAGAGCAAATTGTAGAAGATCTAAAATGGAAATTTAATATCATCTATGACGAAAAAGATGCAATAGGCCGCCGGTACAGAAGACAAGATGCTAACGGGACCCCATTTTGTATTACGGTAGACCACGATACCATAAAAGATAATACAGTTACCATTAGAGACAGGGATACGATGGAGCAAAAACGGGTACCTATTGCAGATCTAAAAAACATTATAGCAGAAAAAACAGATCCAGAATATTGGTTAAAATAATTCACAAACCAAAAAGCTTTCTTAACTAAGGAAGCTTTTTTTGATTTGTAAAGTTATTACTAAAAAAATAGCTATTTTTTTAGCAATAACTTAGATAAAATGTTTTATAGTTGTCATATTTTGAAGTTTAGTTGTATTTTAGTCGCAATATAAAAGCCAATTCTTATATTATTATATAAATTATCCCCTATGCTATTTAAGAAAATTATAGTTGTTTCTTTTCTGTTTTTTGTTGCCTTAGGCTTTTCACAGGAAAAGAAAATTATGAAAGCCACTATGGTTACTACTGCTACGTATATGAAAGAAGTAGCACCATTTGAAGGAAGAAAACTGCAGCCGGCAAAACCAAGAGAAGGTGAAATTAATCCAAAAAGAAAGGCAGGATCTAATAAATTGGTTCCTGGCAAAGGATATCCCAGAGGCATAGACCCTTTATTAGCAAAGCAAAAAAACAATCAAAATAAAAGAGCAGGTAAAGGACCATCTTTTTTATTCGAGGTAAATTCTAGTGGTCGGGCACCAACAGATCCTACCGGAGCTATTGGACCTAATCATTATGTAAGTGCAAAAAATTCTGCATTTGCAATACATGACAGATCTGGTAATGAACTAGTATCCTCTACCTCGTTATCCGAGATTTTTCCAGGAGAAACAGATGGAGATCCTGTAGTATTTTACGATAATTTTGCAGATCGTTTCGTTATAACCCAATTTAAAGGTGCTTTTAGCAATCCAGACGGGTTATTAATAGCAATAAGCAAAGGTCCCAATCCGGTAACTGATGGATGGTATACGTATCAATTTATTTTAGATTCTTTTCCGGATTACCCAAAATTTTCTATCTGGTCTGATGGATATTATGTAACTGCCAACAAAAATCAGGATGCAATAAGAGATAATGAGGTAGTGTATGTAATGGAAAGAGATAAAATGCTGTTAGGGGATGAGGAATCAAAAATAATTGGTTTTCCACTTCCGGGAGGTAATACTTTTGGTTTTTACAGCCCTGCATCTTTTAATGCATTAGGTAATGAATTACCTCCAAAAGGAGATGCAAGAATAGTTTTTTATCAAGATGATGAGTGGGAAGGAGTAAGTCAGGATGCCTTAAAATTTTGGAAAATAAATGTAGATTGGAGCGCTCCAAGTCAATCTACCATTGCAGAGGCAGAAGAAATAGCAGTAACACCATTTGATTCTGTATTTGATGGAGGAGATTTTAGTAATCTTCCACAGCCAGGAGGTGCAAGTAATAATATAGATGTATTACAAGGAGCAATCATGTATGCTACTAATTATAGAAGGTTTTGTGGTTACAACTCTGTAGTACTTAATTTTGCAGTAGATATAGACCCTGTAGCAGATAATATATCTGGAATACGATGGTACGAGCTGCGCCAAAACGGGGATGGACAACCCTGGACTGTTTTTCAAGAAGGAACTTATACCTCTCCAGATGGTAAAAGTGCGTGGTGTGGTAGTATGGCTATGGATGTTTTTGGTAATATAGGTATGGCATATACCACAATGGGTACTATAGCAAACGGGGCGACAGCAGATAGCTTTGCTTCTATTCGGTATACAGGTAGATTTGCAGGAGACGCTCCCGGAACTATGACTATTGCAGAGCAAACTATTGTAGAAGGTACTGGACCACAAGTTAATGGAGGAGCTCGTTATGGAGATTATGCACATCTTACTGTAGATCCTCTGGATGATCAGACCTTTTGGCATATCGCAGAATATTTTGAAGCTACAGGAGATAATGCCAGAAATATTGTAGGAGTTTTTAAAGTAGCAGAAGTGGTAACAACAGATGTTGGAGTAGTACGTATAGATGCTCCGGCAGTAGATGCAGCTTTTAGTACTGCAGAAATTATTAAGGTAACGATCAAAAACTTTGGAACTACTGCCCAAACTAATATTCCGGTTACGTATAGTATTAACGGGGGCTCCGCAATTAGCGAATTGTTTGCAGGACCTCTTAATCCCGGACAAACAGCTTCTTTTTCTTTTGCAACAACAGCAGATCTTAGTAAAGAAAACGAATATACTATTCAAGCAGAAACAAATTTGACCGGAGATGTTACGCCAGAGAATGATTGTGCTATCAAAAAGCTTAAAAACTTACCCCCAGTAGATGTAGGGGTAACAGAATTGGTTTCTCCAACATCAGATAGTGGGGTTTCGACTGCTCCGGAGCGGGTAACTGTAACTATTTTTAATTACGGAAATCTTCCGCAATCTAATATCCCGGTATTTTATATTTTGAATAATGGGGATACCATAAGCGAAGTGTTTTCAGGAACTGTACCGTCACAAGAGTTTGTAAATTATACCTTTACTGTAGATGCAGATATAACAGGGATTGGAAGCTTTGAGTTTAAGACAGGAACCAAATTACCAGAAGACCAGGATACATCTAATGATACTATTACAACAATCGTAGAAAGGGTATTTTGCAGACCAACTTCAGATTGTACTAAGTTTGGAGACGGGATTACCTATTTTCAATTATCTAATGTTACCAATGCACCCATTGTTTGTAATACCGGGTACGAAGATTTTAGTAAAAATATAGACTTCCATATTAACTTAAACCGTTCTATAGGAGCCTATACTCTTACTATACAAACAGGATTTGCAAATGCAGATGGCGCAGAACGTTTATCCTTATGGATCGACAGCAATGATAACACGGTTTTTGAAGAATCAGAGCTGCTATTGGATAATATAATTGTAAAAAAAGCAAATACAAATCAGGATATTATACTTTCTCTTCCTAAAGAATTCCCTTTAGGAAAACATATTCTTAGAATTCGTGCAGGAGATGTTGATGAAAATAACGGTGCGCCTTTAAATGAACCTTGTAGCTCTATGCAACAAGGTACAACTCATGATTATGCGGTGACTATAGGAGAGAGTAAAGAGGCAAGTACAGAGGTGTTTGTAGTTAATAATTCAGATAACCAGTTTTTGATCACGAAGCAAGATACTGGATTAGAAAAAGAATTACGGGTATATGTTTTTAATGTACTAGGGCAGATAATTGCTTCTAACATGGTTAAAAAAGATGCTAACGACAGATTTGCATATACGATAGATATGTCTTATGCAAAAACAGGAGTTTACTTTGTTAGATATGGCGAAAAGAAAAAAGGATACTCTGCTAAGTTTGTAGTAGAGTAATTTATTCCTTTCTTTTATGAATTTCTAAAATTGAAACCGGGCGGGCATCATTGCATCTGCTTGGCATTCTAAGACTAGCAAATTTTATCCAGACTTGTTCAGGGACCTCGGTTTTAAAAAACTCATTAATATTAATAGGATCAAGATTGTCTTTATATTCTTCTACATTTAGGATATAAGGACAATCTTTGGATTTAGTAACAAGTATAGTTCCTTTTTTAAACCCTTTTTCTTGCATATCTGTAGTATTTTCGTTTTTGGCAATAACAGCAGAGTTATTAATATTAGTAGTATCTTTCTTCCCTTTTGAAGGAGCACAATTATAAGTACTAAGCAGCAGTAGTGCACAAGCTATTTTAAGCATATTCTTCATGATTTGTGGTATTATCTATGAACTAGAATTATAAAGATCCTAAAAAATAATTAGAATAGAACAGGATTTAGCAGATTAAAAAATATCGATATAGTATCCATTTTCTTTCATAAGTTTTATTTTTACTAAAAATTAAATAGAATACTTCCATGAAAATCGCTTCATACAACGTAAACGGAATCCGAGCAGCAATAAACAAAGGTTTTTTAGAATGGCTACAACAAGCAGATCCAGACGTAATCTGTCTTCAGGAAATAAAAGCCAATAAAGAACAATTAGATCTGGATATGTTTGCAGAGGCAGGATACGCTTATAATTATTGGTATAGTGCCCAAAAAAAAGGATATAGTGGTGTCGCTATTCTTTCTAAAAAAGAACCCGACCATGTAGAGTATGGTACCGGGATAGAATATATGGATTTTGAAGGGCGTAACTTGCGGGCAGATTTTAATGGCGTATCTATAATGAGTCTTTATTTGCCAAGTGGTACCAATATAGATCGCTTAGAACATAAGTTACAATACATGGCAGATTTTCAGACCTATATAAACGACCTAAAAAAAGAACGACCTAACCTTGTTATATTAGGAGATTATAACATTTGTCATCAGGCAATAGATATACACGATCCGGTGCGTAACAAAAACGTATCCGGGTTTTTACCAGTAGAGCGAGAATGGATAGGAAACTTTATCGATAGTGGTTTTATCGATTCGTTTCGACATTTTAATACAGAACCAGACCAATACTCCTGGTGGAGCTATAGAGCAAATGCCAGAGCAAATAATAAAGGCTGGCGATTAGATTATGGTATGGTATCTACGCCATTGCAAGATAAATTAAAAAGAGCCGTTATTTTATCAGAAGCCAAACATAGTGATCACTGCCCTATTGTTGTCGAATTAGAGGTGTAATTTTAATAAACAAAACAGGTAGTAAAAGTAGATATTAAACCTCTTTATTTTTATAGTAAACAACCCCATAAATAAATAAAAAATGATTAAAAAAATTCTATGTATGATACTTGTAGGAGCGTTAATGACCTCTTGTGTAAGTACCAAAGTATATAAAGAATTAGAAAGTAAATATGCTCGTCTTAAACGAGAAAACCGCAAAACCAAAGATCAGTTAGCAGGTTTAGAAAGAACCAGTGAAGCAGATAAAAAAGCACTGGAGCAATTAGATGCCGAATATCAAAAGCTAAAAGCAGAAAGAGACGATCTGCAAGGAAACTATAATGCTACTCTGGCTAATTATGAAAACCTAAAAGACTCCTATGACGCTTTAGAAAAAAATAGCTCTAATGCCATTGCAGCCAATAGTAAAAAGAACAGGGAGCTATTGGCAAGACTAGAAGAAAAAGAAAAAGCCCTTGCTACAGAACGTAACCGTTTGGATGCATTAGAAAAAGAAATAGCTGCACGCTCTAAGCGAGTTAACGAGTTAGAAGGATTGATTGCAGCAAAAGATGCCAAAATGCAAGCACTAAAAACGGCGATATCCAAAGCCTTACGAAATTTTGAAGGAAAAGGGCTAACGGTAGAAGAACGTAATGGTAAAGTATATATCTCTATGGAAAACAAATTACTGTTTGAATCTGGTAGTTGGGCAGTAGGAACACAAGGAAAAAAAGCAGTACAACAATTAGGGGATGTACTGGCAGAAAACCCCGATATAGCGGTGTCGATAGAAGGGCATACCGATGATGATCCTTATATTGGTAACACACAGATAGCAGGTAACTGGGATCTGTCTACCAAACGAGCTACAGCAATTGTAAACATTTTATTGCAAAATAAAAATATAGACCCACAAAGTCTTACTGCAGCAGGTAGAGGAGAGTTTGCCCCTGTAGCATCTAATGAGACTGCCGATGGTAAAAGTAAAAACAGAAGGATAGAAGTAATCCTAACTCCAAAACTGGATGAGATTACCAAATTGTTGAATGATATATAATCTGTAGAAATTAGCATTTACAAAAACAGCGATCCAAATGGGTCGCTGTTTTTGTATGTATAGATATATTCTTTTTAATTAAACAAATCTTTCAAAATGCTTTCTACATCTGCATCTTGATTTTCTGCTAAAGAAGTTTTTAATTTTAAAAGCTTTGCTTGAAAAGTTTCAATTACTCGCTCGGCATTCATCTTATCTAATAATATATCTTTTCCTGTAGTAGTTAATAAATGATATTCGTAATGATTTAAATTCTTAGGTTTGGATGGATCTAATTTTTTTTGTACAGATATAGTTCCTTTAGCAGTAATTACAGAAATAACATTTCCAGCAGCAGCCACTTTATCTGTTTGTTCTCCTAAATCGGTAGCCAAAGAGTATACTCTATCAAATATAATTTTTTGGTCTTTCCAATCTTCTTGAGCTTGTGCGGTTAATCCTGCGAATAGAACAAATGCAAGTAGAAATAATTTTTTCATAATGTTTGGGTGTTTAATGTATTATAAGTTTATAGGTTAATTACACCGGTTATTTAACGAGGCAAAATGCTTTTTATTGTTAAAATAACCTTAAAAATCGACTCAAATTAGGCAATTTATTTCATAAAAACCAAAAAGCATGCCACGAATTTACTAAACAAAAATAAAATCCTTAATTATGCATATAGTAAAAAAACAAACTATTTTTACATAAAAGTATAAAAATAAGGAAATCAGGTAACAAAAGGAGGTTACCAAACGTTTAGTATACCCAATTAATTTAAAACTATAGAACAAATGAAAAGGCTACCCATTTTTATAATGTTACTGGTATCTGTGATCAAAGGAGTAAGCCAGGAAAGCGAAGAAGGCTATCCAAATGAAGAAGAAATACAGAGTGAAGAAGAGGTGCAGGAGGATAAAAAAGGAGAAAACAACTACTTTGACATCTATGAATATTTTAATTTCACCAATGATGAATATTCTAATGCTATGGATAAGGTGAATGAGATGGATCCAGAAGATCAAAATACCCTATATACGTTGGTAGTAGAGGTTCAAAAAGATAACGTATTAAAAGATCGTTTGTTTGGGGAGTTGATCGCAAAACCCAAAAAAAAAGAGCCTTTCAAAGGTAAAGACAGCCCGGGGTTTGCCTGTGTCTTAAAGGGTCTTATAGAAAACAAAACCATATACAATGAGGTTGTTAAAAACGGGGGCTCTGAGGATCATGCCAGAAATGCCGCAGCCCTCGCCGAAAGAACTGTCCGTAGAAAATGTGGTATCGCCAAAAAAGTGAATAAGCTATAACACGAACTATTTTTATACACCAGTAAATTTAAGGTCACAGGCGGTGTTATATCGATATGTTGGCGAAAAACATAACCTCTCCTGCTACTCCAATCCAGGTATAGCTTAAGTCCTGATAAAATATATAGGTTTATTACTTGTTGAACCCGTTCTTTGGTAGAGGTATATACACCATAGTTTTTGAAATTTATGTTTACATCAATACTCTCGGAACAAGCTCATTATCTTTAAGTTAATAATGTAAACTATTGATTTGAAACCTGAGTTCGGTGTAAGAAAATTTACGTCAGTCAGAGTGATTTTCAATAGAAAATTGTACTTCGGCAAAACTCAGCAGAACTATCGAAGACAAGTAAATTTTAAACCAAAGGCATTGTCATCTTGAGCTTGTCGAAAGAGCAGTACAATTTTTCTTCATTACCCTATGAAAAATCACTCCATTTGATGGCTTTTTAAACCAAATTTTTAGATCGAACTCACGTTTAAAGTTTGTTAATAGTGGATTCCTACCTTTGGTTTATCCTGAGCGTAATCGAAAGACTAATGACAAAATAACCAAAACACAATGCTTTCTGATTGTCATTCCAGCCCTTCAACAAGTTCGGGATAAACTAAAGGCTTGGATCCATGATATAAATAAAGAAGTATTTTGCTTTTACAAATGTTTAATCCCCAAAAAGATATGGCTTAACGTAATGACATTGCACGAGCCTGTCGAAGCACTAAGGATAAAAACAGGATTATTTTTAATCGGGCAAAAGATTTGTTACCCTTTTTTAGTTACTTTGTTAGTATTTATATATCTCTTATGAAACCTATATCCTCATTTTTTAATGCTTTTTGTTTAGCCGTTATTTTTTTTATTACCTCCTTGCATATTACCAACGCACAAACAGCAAAAGATACGCTATTAGCATACCAGCACTATCAAAAAGCAGATTCTTTATTACAAGCAAGAAAAATGGATAGTTCTATTGTTTATTTTAAAAGAGCTATACCTATTTATGAGAAAGCAAAGGCTTGGGAACGTTTGGCTGCTTGCTATAACGGGGTGTCGGATAATCAGCTAAGGATTTATAAGCTAGAACAAGCTTTGATAAATGCTAAAACAGCTCTTAGTATTTGTCAAAAATTCTTTTCAGAATATCATTTTCAGGTTGCATATGCTTACGATAATATGGCAAAGTTTTATTTAAGATCTTCAAATATGCATAGAGCTTTAGAGTTGTATACTAAAGCTCTAGAAATTCGAAAGCAAATATTGCCAGAAATTCACTTTGAAAGAGCTAAATCATACAGTAATTTGGCACTAATTTATACTCACCTCTCAGAATACAAAAAAGCGATATATTATAATCGAAAAGCTTTAGAAATAATGATAGAAGTGCTTGGTCCTGATGACCCAAAAAATGGTGTTATTTATAATAATCTTGGAGTTATTTATGAAAGATTTGGACGATTTGATGAATCTATTAGATATTATGAAAAGAAGATAGAAATAATATCTAAGGTTTATGGAGAAGAGCATTTATTAGTAGCTCAAACTTTTGTTAATATAGGAGGTGTTTTACAGAAAATAAGGCAAGATAACCTAGCCATAGAATATTATAAAAAAGCTTTAAAATTTTATAATAAAAATAAAATTAATACTCCAGATTTAGCTGTGATTTATAACAATATAGGTGTAGTATTGATGGATAATGGAGAACATGATAAAGCTTTAGAGTACTACAAAAAGGCTCTTAAAATTGATATTGAAATTTTAGGGAAAGATCATGCAAAAATTAGTTCTAGATATTTAAATATAGGGAGTATATACAGCGCTAAAAATGAAAGTAATAAAGCATTGATCTATTACAACAAAGCTTTGCATTTAATAAAACCAGACAGTAAAAAAAAATTAGAAACACAATCTGAGCTTTATTTTAATATAGGATATATCTATAAAGAGCAAAAACAATATGATTTAGCATTAGAATATTATCAAAAATCTTCAAATATTTTGATCAAATTATTTGGAGATAATTACTATGAAGTTGCGGAGAGGTATTCCATAATGTCCGACACGTATTTTATAAAAAGTAATGATGAAAAAGCTTTATTTTATTTAGAAAAGGCATTAAGGATATTAAAAAATAAAAATTTATTAAGAAAGCCTATCCTTACTAATACATTAAACCGTGTAGCGGAGATCTATTATACACAAAAAGAATATAGTAATGCAATTAAATATTACAATGAGGCATTAAAGTCAAATACTAAAAACACTATTCATCTTAATAAAATAAAAAGGTTTAATATTGATAATTACTATGATTCCTGGATATTGATATCCACTTTAAAAGGTAAAGCTAAGTCTTTCTCTTCCTTATATAAAATAAATAAAAATAAGAGTTTAATTGATTCATGTTTTGCCTTATATAGAACAACAGATTCATTATTATTTAAAATGAATCAAACCTATCAAAACTATAAAGATAAACTTGCTTTAGCTGAGGAAGCAAAGAATATATATGAAGAGTCCATAATTCTTCAACTTATCGAGAATAAAAATTATAAGAACAAAAAAGCATTAAATAAAGCTTTTTATTATAGTGAAAGAAGTAAATCAAATATTCTGCAAGAGTTGTTAAATGATGTAGAAGCTAGGAATCAAAGTCTGGTATCAAAAGATTTTCATTATTTTTATAATAGTCTTAGAGCTAACAAATCTTTTTATCAGTCTCAAATATTAAATGAGAGATCCAATACCAATCAAGACACTTCTAAAATACGAGAATACGAAAACAAGCTGTTTGACATTAACAGGAAGCAAGATTCTGTAACCAAAACTTTAGAAAAAACCTATCCTAAATACTATCAGCTTAAATATCAAAACAATATTGTAAGTGTTAAGCAGATCCAGAAACAACTAGAGAACAACACTACTTTGTTAGAGTTTTTTACAGCAGACAGTACTACGTATGCGTTTACCATATCCAAAAATGATATCGCAGTACACGAGCTGGCTACCCCACAACTTACCGATAAAGTAGAGGCATTTCGTACTAGTATTATCTCTAAAGATGTAGCAACGTATAAAAAACAGGCACACCTGTTATATACTACTCTTATTGCGCCTGTTGCTAATAAATTAGTAGGAGATAATCTTATCATTATCCCCGATGCCTCTTTATGGCATCTCAACTTTGATCTGCTACTAACAAAAAAGGATGATTCTAATAACCCCGCGCTTTTATCGTATATGTTGCGGGAGTATGCAATCACTTATGCCAATTCTGCAAATCTGTTGTTTCAGGATTTTAAAAACGAAACAGAAACGAAAACAACCCCAGAGTGCCTTGCCTTTTCTTTTTCAGACAGTACACAAATAACAGATTCGCAAACTATGCGTCTGGCAGCTCTTAGAAATACAGGAGCAGATCTGCCGGGAACCCGTAAAGAGATCAAAGCAATATCTAATATTATCGATGGGGAGTATTATTTTGGATCCAATGCCATAGAAGCCAATTTTAAAAAAAATGCCGACAGATATGCGATCATACACCTTGCATTACATGGCGAGGTAGATAACGAACATCCTGAAAACTCAAAACTATTTTTTACCAAAACCAAAGATACCCTGGAGGATAATAACCTGTATAGCCATGAGTTGTTTGCTTTGGACATACCGGCAGAACTAGCCGTACTTAGTGCATGTAATACAGGAACAGGAAAAATCGCTAAAGGTGAGGGGATAATGAGTTTGGGCACTGCTTTTCAATATGCGGGCACCAAAAGTTTGGTATTAACCGGTTGGGAGGTATCAGATAAAACCACCCCAGAGATCATGCAATATTTTTATACCAACCTTAAAGAAGGAATGAATAAAGGAAAAGCATTACAACAAGCCAAATTGCAATACCTTACCACCGCAGATATAAACCGTACCGATCCTTTTTATTGGGGAGGATTTTATCTGGTAGGAAACCCGGATCCCATGCATTTTGTAGATAATACGTTTATATATTGTATCTTTGGATTGGGCATTTTAAGTATTCTTGTTTTTGTTGGATGGCAGTACAGGAAACGATTAAAAAACAGATAATTATAATAATTCAAGATAAATACCTACTTTTGTACCAGTTCTTTGTAAACAAACCATACTCCATAGTTTTTGAATTTATGTTTAATTTTAAAACTATATATGATGAATTGGAAAATTCAAAAGCTATTGAATGGCGAGACTATCGTCTCTAAAGAACCTGGTAATTCGACGTTACCTATCTTGAAATCAAAACAACCTGTACTTTTAGAACCCGTACATTGGGAAGATTGTGAAGCAGGAGATATTGTTTTTTGTAAAGTAAGAGGAAACTGTTTTACGCATTTGGTAAAAGGAAAAAATGCAAAACGAGGACTCCTTATAGGTAACAACCATGGTCGCCTTAATGGCTGGACCAAAAATGTATACGGCAAAGTAATAGAAATATTACCCGTATCCTAAAAGTAGCGCGAGGAGCGCTTTTTTTGTTTCTGCCAATCCCGTTTTATCTATATTGTGGAGTTTATTTCCTTAAGACTTGCCTTGAAAACCAGAGTTCTATATAAGAAAATTTACGTCGGTAAAACTCAGCAGAACTATCGAAAACCAGCATTTCAGACTAATCGAGACTTGGGTTAACACCAGACCTTTAAGCATTCAAAAACATAATATTTTTAGTTCTTTTACCCCATACCGATAAGGGGGTACCCCCTTGCAGGTATGGGGTCGAGCCCACCCAGAGGTGGTTCGAGCCGATAATTTATCGCTTCGAAGGGTCATACAGACCCCCTTTAGCCCATAAACAGACCCTTATAAGTGATAATTTTTGGGCTAAAAGGCTTGCCAGGAGGGGTAAAAGTGATATGTTTTGGGGTCAGGACCCACCCAGAGGTGGTTCGAACTACCTCTGGGTGGGCTGAAAGTACCTCGATGGCTCTTCGAAGTACCTTGGTAACGATTATAACCTTGGCTTTGAGGTAAGGAATTGAAGTAAAAAGTGATTTTTCATAGAGAGATCCCGATAAATCGGGCTTAATCAACACCTTTAAAAGCAAGGTCTGCAAAATAAGCTTTTACAGGGGATTAAATCGTACTGTTTGTAGAGGTGTAACGCAAAAATCGAGACGTATATCTGTATCGTTTACATCATGGATTTCGGTTTCAGCTTCAAAAAAAGAGAGTCCTATTTTAAGAGTTTCAGAACCACATTTTGCTAAAAACTTATCATAAAACCCTTTGCCATATCCTACTCGGTTTCCTCTGGTATCAAAAGCCAGTAACGGAACAAAAACCACTTCTATTTTATCTTCATGGATTTCGATTCCATCTACCGGTTCCGGGATTCCCCATGCATTTTTTTTCAATACGGTTGTATCCAAAAGTAAAAAGTGAGTTAATGTATTATCTTCAAAATTACTTTTGGATACAATTACGTTCTTATCCTTTCCTTGAAGGATATTTAATATATATTCTGTATTAATTTCTTTTTGCTGATCTATTGGCAAAAAAATATGATAGAATGATTTTTCCCAAATTGGCAGTTTTAATAATTGATTAGCAATATCAACACTTAAATCCTCAATTTGCTTATCGCTTAAACCCGATCTTAGAGTTTTATATTTGGCTCGTAATTGTTTTTTATTCATGAATCAATTCTTTGGTGATATGAAAAATTGCATCTCCTTGATACACAATTGGAGCTTCATTTACATTGATCACATATCCATCGTTAGTAGATTTAACCACATGTCTAAGTTTACCATACGGATCTGTGATTGTTGCCAGAATCTCTCCTTTTACCACATGTTTGCTTATAGGTATCTTTATATGTAGCAACCCGCTATATTTTGCACGTACCCAAAAACTATTTTTAATTATTATACTATCTGTGGATCTTACAGGTACTTCAAATTTAATATCCAGCATTTCCAGATGATGCAATATACGCATGGTGCCTTGTACTCCTTCAATAGCAATTTCCTTACTGCTATTTTGGGATTTTCCGCCTTCAAACAATAATATATCTTTTCCTTTTTTGCTACAGGTAGAGCGATAGGATCCATCCATATTTTTGGATAACAGAATAAAGGGGGCGTTAAATTTTTTTGCCATCTCTACCAATCTTTCATTTTTGGGATCTACTCTAATATGTGGTGCATTAAATCTGCTGGCACCTCCTGTATGAAAATCCAGACAAAAATCCGCTACCGGCAAAATTTCGTTAACAAACTGATATGCAAAACGACTTGCTAAGGATCCTTTTTTGGTTCCGGGAAAAACCCTGTTTAGATCTCTTCCGTCCGGAAAAAAACGATCCATGTTCAAAAACCCAAAAACATTAAGTACCGGGATACATATAATGCTCCCTTTTACGGGTTTGTTGATTTTTTTTGCAATAATTTGCCGTACCACTTCTACTCCGTTGATCTCATCCCCATGAATCCCGGCAGTAATAAGGACTATAGGCCCGGGGGTTTTGGATCTTTCAATAATAATTGGTATTTCTACCTTGGTAGAAGTGTACAACTTTGCAATATTAAAATTTATTGTTGTACTGGTTCCTGGCAGTACCTCTTTGCCCAGAATGTTAAGTATGTTTTCTTCTTTTTTCTTTGCCATATAGCTTATACACTTCTTTCTATATAACGAATAATAGTTTTTGCGATATCTTTTCCTGTAGCACTTTGAATGCCTTCTAATCCGGGAGACGAATTTACTTCCAGAATCAGGGGGCCTCTGGTACTTTGCAACATATCCACTCCTGCAACCCCTAATTTTAAAGCCTTAACAGCCTTTATTGCTGCGTTCTCTTCTTCGTCTGTTAAAGTAATAATAGATGCGCTGCCTCCTCGGTGAAGGTTAGATCTAAACTCTCCTTCTTTACCTTGTCTTTTCATTGCCCCTACTACCTGCCCGTCAACCACCAGCGCCCTGATGTCTGCTCCTTTGGCCTCTTTTATAAATTCCTGAACGATTACTCTTGCTTGTAAACCGTTAAAAGCTTCCAATACAGACTCTGCTGCCGTTTTTGTTTCTGCCAGTACTACTCCTAATCCTTGAGTGCCTTCCAGAAGTTTAATAATTAACGGAGCCCCTCCTACATGAGAAATAACTTCGGATACATCTTTGGAATAATTGGTGAATACTGTTTTTGGTAATCCTAAACCTGCTTTGGATAATATTTGTAAACTTCTTAATTTATCCCGGGATTGTACCAATGCTTGTGATTGTACAGTGGTAAATACATTCATCATTTCAAATTGCCTTACTACGGCAGTTCCATAAAAAGTAATAGAAGAACCTATTCTTGGGATCACAGCATCTACATGGTCTAATTTTTTGCCCCGATAATAAATTTCGGGTTTTTTCTTTTCTATTACAATATCACAACTAAGAGGATCTATTACCTGTACATTATGTCGCCGTTTTACTGCTGCCTGAACAAGCGCATTAGTAGAAAACAAATTCGCACTTCGCGACAATATTTTTATATTCATGGTGGTTTTTGGTTATAAGACGAATTTTACAGTTGTGAATCCACTAAAAATTTTCTGCTTAAAAATTTACGATACCGCTATATTAGAACGTAAATTCTCCTATAAAGAGATATAGGGTTTTTATAAAAACAAGTAATTTTTCTTTTAATAGTATCTGGTATTCTTAATTTTTTAGCACAGTCTTTTATAGTTGTATTATCATGATTAATAAACAACCTTGGAGCAAGCTCACAAGGTATGTTTTTCAAAATATATTTTGTTTTCGAGGCAAGCCCCGCAGGATTAAACTCTACAGTATAGATTAAATATAAATATTTTACTATTTATAACTTATATATACAACATCAAAAAAGGTAAAATAACAATTGGTTAACTTTTCTTATATTAAATTTATAAATAATCAAAGATCTGTGTTGCTTTTTTTGGAATCCATTCTTTTTTAAAAAGTACAAACCGACTTTAATAAACAAGCCGGTTATTTTGTTTTTTACAAAAAATCTATTCCTAAGTAAAGGCCACTAAAGTAGTAAAAATCAATTAGCAATATAAGAGATCTGTCCTTTTTAATAAAAAACAGTATTCTAATACAGATTTAACAAAAATTTAAAGCCACCATATTTACCTTTCAATTAAGGTAAACCCTTAACTTTACAATTGTAATATGCAAGAAGCAACTTTGGACATACAAATTAAAACATTGCCCACCAGTCCTGGTGTATATCAATATTATGATAAAGAAGACAAGTTGCTTTATGTAGGAAAAGCAAAAAATTTAAAAAAAAGGGTAACTTCTTATTTCACAAAAAGTCACGATAGTTACAGAATAAATGTTCTTGTAAAAAAAATTAAAAATATACGTCATATCGTTGTTGAAACAGAGACGGATGCTTTGCTTCTGGAAAACAATTTAATCAAAAAACATCAACCACGTTTTAATGTAATGCTCAAGGATGATAAAACCTACCCATGGATTTGCATTAAAAAAGAACGCTTTTCAAGAGTATTCCTTACCCGAAACCTTATCAAAGATGGGTCTGAGTATTTTGGACCATACACCTCTGTAAGAACAGTGCATATTCTTTTGGACCTTATTAAAGGGTTATATCCCCTTAGAACATGCTCTTATGATTTATCTCAGGAAAAAATAGACAACGATAAATATAAGGTGTGTCTGGAATACCATTTGGGAAATTGTAAAGGACCTTGCGAAGGTTTACAAGATGAAAAAGAGTATGCCTTAAACCTTGAAGCTATTCGACAAATTGTAAAAGGCAACTTTAAGGATTCCCTTAATCGTTTTAGAGATCAAATGACTGCCCACGCTGAAAAAATGGAGTTTGAAGATGCGCAACGAATTAAAGAAAAGATCCAAATACTTGAAAAATACCAGGCAAAATCAACTGTAGTAAACCCTAAAATAAGTAATGTAGATGTTTTTTCAATTATATCCGACGAGTCTTATGGGTATATAAATTTTCTTCAACTATCGTATGGTTCTATTATTAGATCGCACACTACAGAAATCAAAAAAAAACTGGAAGAAACAGACAAAGAGCTTTTAGAATTGGCTATCGTTGAACTTCGACAACGTTTTGATTGTACCTCCAAAGAAATATATGTGCCCTTTAAAGTAGCCGTTGGTGAAAACCTAAAAGTTACTGTTCCACAATTAGGGGATAAAAAAAAGATATTGGATCTGTCTGTACGAAACGCCAAATATTACAGGCAAGAACGCTTTAAACAAATCAAAATTATAGACCCTGACCGGCATACAAACCGATTAATGGCACAAATGAAAAAAGATTTAAGGTTGCCCCAAGAACCCAGACATATAGAGTGTTTTGATAATTCTAACATACAAGGAACCAACCCTGTTGCTGCATGTGTCGTTTTTAAAAACGGTAAGCCAAGCAAAAAAGAATACAGAAAATTTAATATCAAGACTGTAGATGGCCCTAATGATTTTGCATCGATGGAAGAGGTAGTGTATCGCCGTTACAAACGTTTAACAGAAGAAGAACAACCGCTGCCACAACTGGTAATTGTAGATGGAGGAAAAGGACAACTGTCTTCTGGATTAAAGGCTCTCGAATCATTGGGATTAAGAGGAAAAATAACCATCATAGGTATTGCAAAACGATTAGAAGAAATTTATTATCCGGGGGATTCTGTACCGTTATATCTGGATAAAAAATCAGAATCCTTAAAAGTTATACAACATTTGCGTAATGAGGCACATAGATTTGGAATAACTTTTCACAGACAAAAAAGAAGCAAATCTGCAATAGACACAGAACTGGATGAAATTCCCGGAGTAGGAGAAAAAACAGCGATAGAATTGTTAAAACATTTTAGATCTGTAAAAAGGATAAGCGAAGCTTCTAAACAAGAATTAATCGAAGTAATCGGCAGTTCCAGAGCAACCAAAGTATATAATTATTATCTTTCTAAAAAAGAATAAACGTGGTTATTCACAATATTTCAAGATTATTTTTAAGCTTTATAGTATATATAGCATTACTTGCTACCAATATAACTTGGTCACAACAAAAAGAAATTCCAGATAAAAACCATGACGATCCTGCAAAAGATATAAAAGTAGGTTTGGTGTTAAGTGGCGGTGGAGCAAAAGGACTTGCGCATATTGGCGTTCTAAAAATAATAGAAAAAGCCGGGATACGTATTGATTATATCGGAGGCACAAGTATGGGAGCAATAGTGGGAGCCCTTTATGCATCCGGATATAATGCCACAGAATTAGATTCGATATTCAAAGCTGTCGATTTTAGCGCTTTTATACAAGATGAATTGCCAAGAGCAGCAAAAACTTTTTACGAACGGGAAGATTCAGAAAAATATGCCGTTACCCTGCCTTTTGACAATTTTAAAATTGATTTGCCCAAAGGATTGTCCAAAGGTCAAAATTTTTACAACCAATTTTCAAGATTTACAGCTCATGTAAATCATATTCAAGACTTTGGAGAATTACCGATCCCTTTTTTTTGTATGTCCACGAATATTGAAACCGGAAAACAAGTCCTTTTAGACAAAGGGTATTTGCCAGAAGCAGTTGCTGCAAGTGGTGCGCTGCCTTCGGTTTTTAATCCTGTAGAACTTAACGGTGTTTTGATGACCGATGGAGGGGTAACCAATAACTACCCAATAAAAGAAATTAGAGAAAAAGGAGCCGAAATAGTAATAGGAGTTGATGTACAGGATAGTTTAATGTCCAAAGAACAGTTAAACTCTGTAACTAATATTATGTTACAGATTAGTAATTTCAAGACCTATGAAGCGATGAGAGCCAAAGTTTCTGAAACAGATCTGTATATCAAACCTTCAATAGTAGATTTTTCGGTAATATCCTTTGACCAAATTGATCAAATTATTACTAATGGAGAAAAAGCTGCGTTTGCAAAATATGAAAGTTTAAAAAAAATTGCAAAACAGCAAAAATCACTTCCAAAAAAAATTACCTTTCCTAAAAGATCAAAAAATATACTTGTAAGCAATTTGGTTATTTTGGGAAATGAAAGATATACAAGAGCTTATATTAAAGGAAAACTAAAGCTTAAAACACCAAGTATTACAACATACGAAAAATTAAATGAAGGGATCAATAACTTATCTGCCACAGGAAATTTTGATCGTGTAAATCATAGATTGGAAGACACAAAAGATGGTAAGGAGCTAACCATTAATGTAAAAGAAAGTGAAAATAAAATGTTGTTGCGATTTGCACTTCATTATGACGATCTATACCAAACAGCAGCTTTAGTAAATGTAACCAGAAAAAGTTTGTTTTTGGATAATGACGTACTATCTGTCGATGCTGCTCTGGGAGATAACATACGATATAATCTGGATTATTATGTAGACAAAGGTTTTTATTGGAGTACCGGATTAAAAGTTAGTTATAGTAATTTTAACAAAGCAATTGACTTCGATTTTATAGGTCGTTTTAGAGAAATTCCTGACTTAAATATAAACACTATAGATATAGAATACGGTAATTTTAATGCCCAAGCGTATGCAGAAACACTGTTGAAGCAAACTTTTTCTGTTGGTTTAGGGGGAGAATACAAGCACCTTAGAATCATTTCTGAAACATTTGGAAAAGACGAAAATCAAGTGCCAAGAACCGTATTTGACGATAGTGATTATTGGAGCGTCTTTGGGTATATTAAATTAGATACCTACGATAACAAATATTTTCCTAAACAAGGGTTTTTATTCGAAGGAGATATACACACATATCTTTTTTCAAGCGATTTTACAAAAGATTTTAACGAGTTTTCTATTGCAAAGGCAGAATTTGGCTATGCAGCACCATTATTCGAAAATATTGCCATGAATATAACCTTAGAGGCAGGCACAAAAATTGGTAACGCTTCTCTAAACTCTTTGGATTTCCTTTTAGGGGGGTTTGGAGCAAAAACAATCAATAATTTTATTCCTTTTTATGGATATGATTTTTTGGCTATTACAGGACAAAGCTTTGCAAAAACTTTGGTAACGTTAGACTATGAAGTACTTAGAAATAACCACATAAATTTATCTGCTAATTTTGCCAATGTGGGCAACAAATTATTTAGTACAGGAAAATGGTTTGAAAGCCCGGAGTTTTCTGGATATGCTCTTGGTTATGGATTGGATACCTTTGCCGGACCAATACAAGTTAAATACTCCTTTTCTCCAGAACTGGATGAAAGCAATTGGTTTTTTAGTATAGGGTTTTGGTTTTAAAAAAAATATACCCTTAAAAGAAAAAAAATATTTACGATATTTGTAATGTTATGAACTTGTTTTGGCAGGATTTGCTATTATTACTATGCTACCTTATTAAGCGAAACCCCGAATAAGGTAAAACTGATATCTGATTATCTTATAAAAAATAGTTATACCATAAACTTGTAACAACATGCCTTTTTATCACTCTCTGGGAAAAATACCCCCCAAGCGCCATACTATCTTTAAAAAGCCCGATGGCAATTTGTATTATGAACAACTGTTTGGTACCATTGGTTTTGATGGGATGTCTACAAACCTGTATCACTGCCATAGACCAACACAAGTAAAAAAAATCGAAGGCAGTTATAGTATAGCTCCGGGATTAGCAATCAAAAACAATATTAAATCCTATCGCTTTCATGGCTTTAAAGTACCCCCCGAAAAAGACTATTTGCAAAGTCGAAAAAATGTATTAACCAATAGCGATGTAAGTATTATTTTATCTGCCCCTCAAGAATCAACCACCACTTACTTTTATAAAAATACCGATGCAGATGAGTTAATTTTTGTACATCGAGGAAGCGGAAAATTTCGAAGCCATCTGGGAAACCTAGATTTTAAATATGGAGACTACATCCTTATTCCAAGAGGGACCATTTATAAACTTGACTTTGATACAACAGATAATAGATTGTTTATCGTAGAATCAAGAAGACCAATTTATACCCCAAAAAGATATCGTAATTGGTTTGGGCAACTATTAGAACATTCCCCATTTTGCGAACGGGATCTTAGAGCTCCATACGAATTAGAAACCAATGACGAAAAAGGAGATTTTTTAATAAAAGTAAAAAAGCAGGATGAAATTTTTGATATGATCTACGCCACACACCCTTTTGATGTAGTAGGTTATGACGGGTTTAATTTTCCTTATGCGCTCTCTGTACATGATTTTGAACCCATTACAGGAAGAATACACCAGCCGCCTCCTGTTCATCAAACTTTTGAAACCGATGCGTTTGTTGTATGCTCCTTTGTGCCCAGATTATACGATTACCACCCCAATAGCATTCCTGCACCATATAATCATAGTAATATTGATAGTGACGAAGTATTGTATTATGTAGACGGCGATTTTATGAGCAGAAACGATATTGATGCAGGGCATATTTCCCTGCATCCAGCTGGTATCCCGCACGGGCCACACCCGGGAGCAGTAGAACGAAGCATTGGTAAAACCAAAACAGATGAATTAGCAGTTATGGTAGATACTTTTAAACCACTTATGATTACCGATGAAGCTATGAAAATAGCAGATGAAGATTATCATAAATCCTGGCTGGAATGACAAATATAAAATATTTCAATAAAAATAGTTATTATGTTAAATTATAGAAAAGATATTACTGCACACTTAAGGGCGATGTGGTAATTATATTTGATATAACAAACCATAACAAAAATCATATCTCATTTTTTAATCAACAACCTTAGGGAATCCACAAGGTATGTTTTCAAAAACATATCTTGTTTTTGAGGGAATCCTTAAGAAATTAAAAACCCTCTGTGAGGGATTAAATCATTAAAAACAAAATAATATGTCTGCCAATACAACTTCTCAAAACCTAAAAAAAATTGTTCCCGAAGCAGAAGACTTTTTGCCTCTTTTAGGAACAGATTATGTAGAGCTTTATGTAGGTAATGCCAAACAAGCAGCCTATTACTACCAAACAGCATGGGGATTTCAAACCGTAGCTTATGCCGGATTAGAAACAGGACGCAAGGATAGTGTTTCTTATGTAATGCAACAAGACAAAATACGATTGGTACTTACCTCTCCTTTACAACCAGATGGGGACATTAACAATCATATAAATGCACATGGCGACGGGGTAAAAGTAATAGCCCTTTTGGTAGATGATGCAACAAAAAGTTATGAAGAAACTGTTAAGCGAGGCGCTAACCCCTACTTTGAGCCTAAAGTCGAAAAAGATGAAAATGGCAGCGTTGTTTTTTCGGGAATCCATACTTATGGAGAAACTGTTCACATATTTGTAGAAAGAAAAAATTATAAAGGAATCTTTTTACCTGGATATATGCCTGTGAATAAACAATACAAAACAGAATCTACAGGTTTAAAATTTATAGACCACATGGTAGGTAATGTTGGTTGGAACGAAATGAACAAATGGTGCGAGTTCTATGCCAAAGTAATGGGATTTGCTCAATTAGTATCTTTTGATGACAAAGATATTTCTACAGAGTATACTGCCTTGATGAGCAAAGTAATGAGCAATGGTAATGGACGAATCAAGTTCCCTATCAATGAACCTGCAGAAGGACGAAAAAAATCTCAAATCGAAGAATATATAGATTTCTATAAAGGTGCAGGAGTGCAACACATGGCCTTAGCTACAGATAACATTATAGAAACTGTTTCGACACTTCAAAATCGAGGGATAGAGTTTCTTACCGTACCTGCCAGTTATTATGAAACTGTTTTGGATCGAGTTGGAGAAATAGACGAAGACCTTGCTCCACTTAAAGAACTAGGAATCCTGATTGATCGCGATGATGAAGGATACTTACTTCAGATTTTTACCAAACCTGTTCTGGACAGACCAACTATGTTTTTTGAAATCATACAACGCAAAGGAGCACAATCCTTTGGGAAAGGTAATTTTAAAGCCCTGTTTGAAGCTATAGAGAGAGAACAAGAACAAAGAGGTACTCTGTAATCCTATTCCCTGTTTTTTACCCATTATTATACAGTTATAATAATAGATAAGTTAAAATGGTATAACGTATTTGTATCCCTTTAAAATATAAAGGCAGTCATAAATAATGCATTGCCGGACAATTCACTTTATAAAAAAGACTAAATGAAATTAGCAACCATAAAAAACAATACCCGGGACGGGCAATTAGTAGTAGTAAACAGAGATTTGACCAAGGCAATAAAAGTCCCTGAAATTTCTAAAACATTACAAGAAGCATTAGACGATTGGGACACTATCGCTCCTAAACTAGAACAAGTATACCAACAATTACAAAATAAAACAGCACTTAACTCTTTTGATTTTGACCCTACGCAGGCAATGGCAGCAATTCCAAGAGCCTATCATTGGGCAGATGGCAGCGCTTATGTAACCCATGTGGAGTTAGTAAGAAAAGCCAGAAATGCAGAATTGCCAGAGACATTCTGGACAGACCCTTTAATGTACATGGGGGCTTCAGATGCATTTATTGGGGCAAATGACGATATTAAAATCGAAAACGAAGAATGGGGAATAGATTTTGAATCCGAAGTAGCCGTAATCACAGATGATGTCCCTGCGGGAGTAAGTGTAAAAAATGCACAAAAACACATTAAACTTATAGCAATTATTAATGATGTTTCTTTACGAAATCTAATTCCAAACGAACTATCTAAACAATTTGGATTTTATCAATCAAAACCATGGACATCATTTGCTCCTGTAGTTGTTACCCCGGATGAGCTAGGCAGTGCTTGGAGTGACACCAAAGTTCATCTACCATTACTATCTGCGTTAAATTCTAAAATTATAGGTTCTCCTAATGCAGGAATTGATATGACATTTAATTTTGCACAATTAATAGCTCATGCAGCCAAAACAAGATCTTTGATGGCTGGATCTATAATTGGGTCAGGTACAGTAGCAAATCAAGGAAGCCCCAATGGTTCTAGCTGCTTAGCAGAGGTTCGATGCTTAGAAATTATAAAAGAAGGAAAAGCTTCTACTCCATTTATGAGTTTTGGGGATCGTATCGAAATAGAAATGAAGGACAAACAAGGAAACTCTATTTTTGGAAAAATAGATCAAGTTGTAAAATCATATAAACCTATCTGTTAAAGAACAAAAAGCACCTTTTTACTTAAAATACAAGTTCATTAAATTTTGAGAAAAATGTAATTTTTAAAGCAATCAATATAAATTTTTGTTAAAGCCAATAATAAAAAAACGTTTTCGTTTGATAATTATGCAAAAAAAGCTCATTTTTGCAAATATAGGTGGAGTGGTTACTACCTATATCTAAAACAATAATTATTCTCATAATTTAAGTTTTTAGTTGGTTAATAAAAGTAAAAAAGAGAGCTGTGGTGGCTCTCTTTTTGTTTATATTTTTAAATTTGATAACAATATTCATTTTTATCTCTTTGCATTAAATAGTACTTTTGGAATGGATATTGTAACTACATATCTAATTATATGTATGTTAAATTATAATAATGCCCTAAACTATGAAAAAGTATATCCTGATATTACTTTTAATAACAAGCACAATTTCTGTTATAGCACAGGAAAACCATAAAGCATTTGATTCTGGCGAATGGTTTAGATTCAGAATTCACTATGGATTGTTTACTGCAAGTTATGCTACACTCGAGATTAAAGATGAAAAACTTAATGGGATTCCTGTACACCACGTAGTAGGCATAGGTAAATCCTCTGGATTTTTAAGCGTATTTTTTAAAGTAGAAGATTACTATGAAACCTATATAGACAAAAATGAGGTTAAACCGTATCGGTTTATTCGAAAAATAAATGAAGGCGGGCACACCAAAGACATAGAAATTAACTTTGACCATCAAAAAAATGAAGCTTTGGTTTTTAATAAAAAACATAATACCAAAGAATCTTTTTCTGTAAAATCAGGTGTGCAAGACATGATGTCTTCATTTTATTATTTACGAAATAAAATCAACACATCTTCCTTAAAAAAAGGAGATGAGCAATATGTAAATATGTTTTTTGATAACGAAAACTATCCTTTTAAGTTAAAATTCCTGGGCAGAGAGGTTATTAATACAAAAATGGGTAAAATAGCCTGTTTAAAATTCAGACCATACGTTCAGGCAGACAGGATTTTTAAAGAAGAAGAAAGTATGACTGTTTGGGTAAGCGATGACGAAAACCGTATGCCTGTAAGAATAAAAGCAGATATATTAGTAGGTTCGATAAAAGCAGATTTAGACGCCTTTAAAGGACTTAAGCACCCGTTTAAAATTGTAGTAGATTAATGAATGACACTATAAAACCCGAGATTGCTGAAAAAATAAAGCAACTAGAAAAAAAATTTAAAAATTCTGGACAAGATTTGGGGTCTTATCTGGATGGACTACTTCATGACAGATATTTGACCTATTGGGATTATATTCATCTGGATACCTTGCTAAGTTTACAAATACCAAAAACACATTTTCCCGACGAAGAAATATTTATTACATATCATCAAATTACAGAACTCTATTTTAAATTAATCATCCATGAGTTAAAACAAATTGCAGATGATAAGCTGCAAAATGCAGAGTTTTTTACTACAAAAATCCATAGAATAAACCGGTATTTTGGAGTTCTAATCAGTTCTTTTGATGTAATGATTAAAGGGATGGACAAAGAACAGTTTCTTAAATACAGAATGTCTCTTCTGCCCGCCAGTGGTTTTCAATCAGTACAGTTTAGACTAATCGAAATTTACTCTACCCCGTTAACAAATCTGGTAAACACCAAAGAAAGAAGTTTGTTTTCAGAAAAAGACTCTCTAGAAGAAGTATTCGAACATTTATACTGGAAATCTGGTGCTACCGATAAAGAAACCGGAGAAAAAACACTTACTCTAAAACAGTTTGAATACCGATATACCCCAAGGATGATGCGTATTGCTCATCAAGTAAAAAAAAGTACTATTTATCATAAATATCTTGAACTACCAGAAAAAGAACAAAATAATGTGCACCTTATCGAAGCATTACGTATTTTTGACACTAATGTGAATATTAATTGGTTATTAATGCACATGGGTGCTGCCTATAGGTATCTCAATAAAGAGAAAGGAGAAGTTTTGGCTACAGGAGGAACAAACTGGAAAAAATTCTTACCTCCCAGTTTTCAGAAAATACAATTTTTTCCTACGCTTTGGAGTGAAGAAGAAAAAGAAAACTGGGGTCAGCAATGGGTTACTCATCAATTTAATACCGCAAAATAAAATAGTCGTCAGTTGAAACAATTTGGTCACCTACTACTTATAATGGTAGTATTATTTTCATGTAATACAGAAAAAAAAGAAGAAAAAGTTATCCTTCCCGAAATTACTAAAGCAGAAAAAAAACCTCCTGTAATAAAAGAGTTTGGTTATGTGCTAAATGATTTCAATGTTATAAAAGATACTATACGGCCAGGAGATAGTTTTGGGGCTATATTAGATACGCATGGAATAACCAGAGCAAAAGTTTTTGAAATAACCAATACCATTAAAGATACATTTAATGTAGCCAAGATCCAGGCCGGAAAACCATATATGCTTCTTAAAGCAAAAGACACCACAGAAGAAGCTCAGGTTTTTGTATACCAAAACAATAAAATAGAGTACACCGTAATAGATTTTAGAGATAGTATTATTGCCAAAAAAAACAAGAAATCCGTTAAACTTGTAGAAAAAACAGCCTCAGGAATCATTAATAGTAGTTTAATGCAAACTTTTGATGATATGGATCTTAATTTTTTGGTTGCATACAAAATGGCAGACATTTATGCATGGACTATAGATTTTACAAGACTACAAGCAGGAGATAAATTTAAGGTAATATATACCGAAAAATTTATTGATGATACAATTCCGGCAGGAATTGATAAAATCAAAGCATCCTATTTTGAACACAGAGGTAAACCGATCTATGCATTTAGATTTATGAATGATTCTATCCATAAAGTATCCGATTATTTTGATGACCAGGCAAATAACCTGCGAAGAGCATTTCTTACTGCTCCCGTAAAATTTAGCAGAATCTCTTCTCGATATAACCTTACACGCAGAATAAAATATTACGGCAACAAAGTAAGACCTCACAGAGGAACCGATTTTGCAGCACCCATTGGCACGCCTATATTAGCAACTTCAGATGGTATAGTAACCAAATCCGAACGTAAAGGAGGTAATGGAAAATATGTAAAAATAAGGCATAATGCTACCTACGATACACAATACCTGCACATGAGCAGGCAAGCAGTAAAAGTAGGACAATTTGTTAAACAAGGAGATGTTATAGGATATATTGGTATGACCGGTAATACAGGTGGTCCCCATGTATGCTATAGATTCTGGAAAAACGGCAAAGAAATAGATCCGTTCAAAGAAGATCTTCCTGCATCAAAACCACTACCCGACAGTCTTAGACCAGCATTTTATAACCAAATTGAGCCCTTAAAGACAGAATTGGACAACATTATTTTTAAACCGCAAAAACCAAGAGAAATTTTATAAACCATGACCTTACCAACTATTAACCCTACCACCACAAAAGCCTGGGATGCACTAAATACACATTACCAAAATATTAGAAATACCCATCTCAAAGACTTTTTTGCCCAACATCCGGAACGAGCAAAAGATTTTTCGGTTATATGGAAAGATTTTTATGTAGATTATTCTAAAAACAGAATAGATTCTACCACCAAAAAGTTGCTGTTGGATTTAGCCAAAGAAGTAAAACTTGATATAGCTATACAACATTATTTTAACGGAAACATCATTAATGAAACCGAAGACAGGGCAGTTATGCATACAGCACTTAGAGCCCCTTATACAAGTTCTGTACAAATTAATGGTAAAAATGTAATTCCGGAAATCACTGAAGTAAGAGACAAAATAAAAACCTTTAGCAATCAAATCATTTTGGGAGATCGCAAAGGATATACCAATAAGCCATTTACCGATATTGTAAATATTGGTATTGGAGGATCCGATCTTGGACCTGCAATGATCACAGAATCCTTGGCTTTTTACAAAAACCATCTTAATGTACATTTTATCTCTAATGTAGACGGGGACCATGTACATCAAAATCTGAAAAAATTAAATCCCGAAACCACCTTGTTTGTAGTAGTATCCAAAACTTTTTCTACACAAGAAACTTTATCCAATGCTACTACAGCAAGAAACTGGTTTACCAAAAATGCCCCAAAACAAGCAGTAAGCAAACATTTTGTAGCAGTATCGAGCAACATCCCCAATGTTACCAAATTCGGAATAACCGAAGAAAATATCTTTCCTCTGTGGGATTGGGTAGGCGGTCGTTTTTCGTTATGGAGTGCTGTTGGATTGTCCATAAGCCTGTCCATAGGTTTTGAAAATTTTGAAGCACTACTCGAAGGAGCTTATGAAATGGATCAACATTTTAAAAATACTCCTTTTGAAGAAAATATTCCGGTATTATTAGCAATGCTAAGTATATGGTATAATAATTTTTTTAAAGTAGAAAGCGAAGCAATAATACCATACTCTCAATACTTGCACAGGTTACCCGCATATCTGCAACAAGGTATTATGGAAAGTAACGGAAAAAGTATAGACCGTAACGGAAACCCTGTCTCTTATCAAACAGGAACTATTATCTGGGGAGAACCCGGAACAAATGCACAACACGCTTTTTTTCAGCTAATCCACCAGGGTACTAAACTAATTCCTTCAGAGTTTATAGGCTTTAAAAACCCTTTGTTTGGCGATCAGGAACATCAAGACAAGCTAATGGCAAACTTTTTTGCACAAACAGAAGCCCTTATGCACGGTAAAACAGAAAAAGAAGTAACAAAAGACTTAGCCTCTGAAAATCTATCTGCAGATAAAGTAAAACAACTAATCCCGTTTAAAGTTTTTGCAGGCAATAAACCCACCACCACTATCTTGATTGATAGCCTTACTCCTAAAAATCTGGGAGCATTAGTGTCGATGTATGAACAACGTATTTTTGTACAAGGAGCAGTGTGGAACATCTTTAGCTATGATCAATGGGGAGTAGAATTAGGCAAGCAATTGGCAACTTCTATATTATCTGAGATCAGTACCAAAAAAATTAAAGATCACGACTCTTCTACCAGTGCGCTTTTACAACGATATCTGGAAAAGAAACAATAAGCGGGTAAATAATTTATTGACCTTAAACTCGATTAATCTAAAATGCACCAATTTGAGTGAAATTCTGTTAAGAATTTTGTATCTAAAACCAACATTTCAGTATTATACCATTTTAACTTTGAAATAGTACTAATAAATTATTTCTTTTTCATCTATTCTTCGTTAAAAAATATAACCGTAACTACAGCTATGCTTGATACCAGATCAAGTCTGGCACAAGCTTTTTGCCTTGAATACTTAAAAAATAAATTCAATTTCTATACGCACGATTTCAAAGTTAAAATAGTATTATTTAAACCCAGCTAATCAACTCGGGCCAACCCCCTTTTTTTATAATTGTTGCAAAAGTTTATCAATTATTGGTTAATATTTTTTTGAGTGGCAACTTTTCGTTATTTTTAATTTATTAAAAATCAACACAATATATATAAAAACTAACTTTAAAACCATAATAAGAACCTGTTAAAAACTTAACATTAAGATAAGCTATGCATGCATAAAAATTTGTTCTTTTGCGAAGATTATTAATGCTATAAATTAATGTAAAACAGGATGCGATTTAAATAACCCATAGGCTACTACTATACAGCACATTTATTTTTTTTGCTAAAAGTTTTATAAAACAAACAAACAAACAATTAAACAACACACATGAAAAAGATTACATTTTTATTAGTTGTAATCCTTATGGCAATCGTTGGGGAGACGTTTGCACAGGGGGTAGTGACAGGAACGGTATTTGATACCGAATCAAATGCTCCATTACCGGGAGCAAATATTTTAGAAGCAGGGACTTCTAATGGAACTACAACAGACTTTGACGGAAAATTTTCTGTTAAAGTAAGCAATCTTACAGGCACGATTAATATTTCGTATGTAGGGTTTGGGTCTAAAAACATCGCTTTTGATGTAACTAATGGAGATCAGGATCTTGGGGCTATTAGCTTAGGATTTGATAATTCTTTAGAAGAAATTGTAATTGTAGGAGCAGGAATTGTCGACTTAGCAGAAGACAGAAAAACACCAATTGCGGTTTCGACAGTAAAAGGAGAAGAGATTCAACTTAAAGCTGCAGGTAACGTAGAATTTACTGAAACTATAAAAAATACTCCTTCAGTTTATGTTTCTAATCAAGCAGGAGGTTTTGGAGATAGTCAGATTTTCTTAAGAGGTTTTGATAATACCAATACAGCAATCTTATTAAACGGTCAGCCAATTAATAGCCCTGAAGATGGGCGAGTTTATTGGTCAAACTGGGCAGGAATGTCTGATGTTGCTAATGCTGTACAGGTTCAACGTGGTTTAGGATCCTCTAAGCTAGCCATTTCATCTGTAGGTGGTACCATAAACATTATTTCTAAGAGTACAGACCAAAAAGAAGGTGGATTTGTAAGATTATTAGGAGGTAATGATAGTTATGCCAAAGGTACTATTAGTTATAATACTGGATTAAGTGATAAAGGTTGGGCATTTTCAGTTTTAGTAGATCACTGGCAAGCACATAGAAAATATTCAGAAGGTACTGCTGGGCAAGGGCAAAACTATTTATTCTCTGTAGGATATAAACCAAATGAAAAAAATACTTTTAACTTTTTAATTACTGGTGCTCCACAATGGCATGACCAAAATTTCTCTCAAAACTTAGAAGTTTATGATGAATTTGGTTCAAAGCAAAATAGAAATTCAGGTTTCTTGGATGGGGAACGTTTTACAGAACGTAGAAACTATTATCACAAACCTGTTGCCAACCTAAACTGGGATTTTGACATTAACGAAAAATTAGATTTATCAACAGTACTTTATGCATCTTGGGGACGCGGTGGTGGTACAGGAGGTCTTGGTAGAGGTCGTGTTAGAGTTAATAATAACAATAATGATAATATAGATTTTGAACAAATAAGGATGAATAATATTGCTAGTGCTAATAATGGCATTGGAAATAATAGCGATTCATACCTTAGAAGATCTTCTGTTAACAACCATAACTGGTATGGACTACTTTCTAACTTAAATATCGAATTAGAAGAAAACTGGACATTTAATGTTGGTTTTGATGGTAGATTATATAGAGGAGATCACTTTTATCAAATTAATGATCTATTAGGTCTTACTGGATATAATGACAATTTCAGGAATGATAGACCAGCTGATTATGTGATTAACACAGAATTTGAAGCAAATCCATGGTCTGCATTATTTGATTATGCAGACGAAGCTGATCGTCTTCAGTTTGATTATTCAGAAAATATCAATTACTTAGGAGGATTTGGACAGGTAGAATACTCTACTAATAAGTTCGCTATGTTTGTTCAAGCGGCTGTATCTACCCAATCTTATCAAAGAGATGGTCGTTTTTCAGGTACTGAAAATGGATTAGGGAAATCTGAAAAATTAAATAAAATAGGATACAATATAAAAGGAGGGGTATCTTATAATATTACCGAAGAGCATTCCGTATTCGCTAATACAGGATTTTTCTCTCGTCAACCATTCTTAGATAATATTTTTGTTGATGTCAGAAATTCTAATAATATGGTAGAACCAGAAGTAGATAACGAAGAAATAACAAGTTTTGAAGCTGGATATCGCTTTAAAAATAATAATTTTAGATTAAACATTGATATTTATCAAACCGAATGGGCAAATCGTTTTTTATCATTTAACGGGCCTGAATTACAGCCAAGAGGAGATTTTACAACATTTAGATTAACCAATATTGCTCAAATCCACAAAGGACTTGAATTTGATTTGGAATATCGTCCTGATGGTGGAAGATGGAGATTAAAAGGATACGGTTCTATAGGTAACTGGAAATTCGATGGAAAAACCCCATTTACCTTAACAAACGATCAAACTACGACTATTATTGGTAGTGGAGAAATTGATCTAACAGAAACCAAAGTTGGTAATGCACCTCAAACTTCTTTTGGTGCAGGGATATATGTTGACATTTTAGATAATTTATCTTTTGATGCAGACTATAATGTTTATACAGATTTATATGGTTTTGTAGATCCTGAAGATGTTTTTAATGCACGTCAAAATGGAGAAGTTTATCAAGCTCCTAGATTACCATCTTATGATCTAGTTGATGCTGGTTTAACATATAAACTCAATCTTGGAGAAAATAAATTCACATTTAGAGGAAATGTTAAAAATGTATTTAATTCACCATATATTAATCAATTGGACTCTTTTGGTTACTTTTTAGGAATAGGAAGAACTTGGAATGCAAGTTTACGTTACAACTTCTAAGACATAAAAACTATATTTTTAAAAATCCTCGTTCAATAATCGAACGAGGATTTTTGCTTTTATACCAATTCCTTTCTAAAATGTCGTATTCCAGAATTAAATTACTTATCCACCACTAATCTAGAAGCTGTATATCCTTTATATAACGTAGGATTAGAAGATTTGAATCGTTTCATTAACCTGTCCAACCTTTTTAAAACCTGTGTTATTTCTTTAAATTGATCGTCCAGGCTTAAGGTAGCTACTTTAGATGCTATTTGAAAAGCTCTTGGTTTTTGTCTTTTTTCCAGAAAATTATTTACCAGGATTTTTACATCTTCGATCTCTTCCTGTGTTGCCCCGTACTCTTGCATTGCAGGCAAAGTATCTTCAGAAAGTTGGATCATAGCAAGTACTTTGGTTTCAAAGTCTTCATTAGGTAATTTAAAATAATCAGATGCAGTATTACTGGACCGGGATAGTAACTCTGCATTTTCGGTATCTTCTGCATACGATTCGATAGCATCATCAATAATATCCATTTTATCTGCAATTGTTTTTTTAATTTCACGTTGTGAACTTCCTATAAATACCTGAGCTTCATTTTGATCTTTAGCCGTTTTTTTGATTTCAGAAATAAGCTGTGCTAATCTATTTTTGGTTTCTCCAAAAATAGGAATGGTGTTCCATATAGCTGTATGCAAGTTTAAATGGTTATCGGTTGCTTGAGCCATTTCTAATCGATTGATTTGTGTCTGTTTCATAAATAAAGTAAATTTTAAAAGTTATTACTTTATGTTTAACAGTACAATAGTAAAGTATATTAGCTTCATTTTTCGGAACTTTGTATTTTTCACCCCATCTTTTTTACATTATTTTTAAACATTTTGTTATATCTTCTGGTACTTTAACCTTATATCTTAGGACTCTGAGGTTATTTCTTGGCTCTCCGACGAGGTTTCTCAGGACTCCTGCCTTATTTCCTGACTCTCCCGCGTTATTTCTGGGTACTCTCAGGTTTTTGATTATGCAACCTTTTACAGACCCCTATCTTTTAAGTTTTATTTGTGTAAATAAAACATAGTTTTAACATTTTGATTAAACGAATCATAAAAAAACGTATCTTGTTGTTATAATCATTTAATATTTTGGGCATGAAAAAAATTACATTAATGATTTTGTTAATGGCAAGTTTTGTTGCAATTGCAACAGCACAAACAACAATTAGTGGTAAAGTTGTAGACAATAATAGCAATCCTATACCAGGAGCTAATATTACTGTGAAAAACTCTTCTTTGGGAACAGTAACCGATTTTGATGGTCTTTTTTCTTTAACCATTGAGGAATCTCTTCCTTTTACAATAGAAGTAAGCAGTATAGGGTTTGAATCTTCTTCAACAAATATATCATCACAAGCCAAAGATTTAGTTATCGTATTAAAAGAGGGAACCGAACTCGATGAGGTGGTTATTTCTGCCTCCAGAACTCCAGAGCGTATTTTTGAATCACCTGTAAGTGTAGAACGGTTTGGGGTCAAAGAAATAAAAAGCACTCCTTCGGTAGACTTTTATGATGGATTAGAAAACCTAAAGGGAGTGGATATCAATACCAATAGCTTAACCTTTAAATCTATTAACACCAGGGGATTTGCTACGTTTTCAAACACAAGATTTGTTCAATTGGTAGACGGTATGGATAATACAGCTCCTGCTCTTAATTTTGTTTTGGGAAATTTATTGGGAATGACAGAGTTGGATGTAAATAGTGTAGAGTTATTACCAGGAGCATCCTCTGCATTGTATGGAGCAAATGCCTTTAACGGGATTTTGTTTATGACAAGCAAAAACCCATTTGATCATTCAGGTATAAGTGCATATTTTAAAGGCGGGATCACCTCACAAGAAGCTGCGGGGGACAATGAATTTTATGATTATGGGATAAGAATTGCACATAAGTTTTCAGATAAGTTTGCTGCAAAAACAAATTTTTCTTACTTAAGAGGTACAGACTGGTTTGCATCTAACAGAATTAATCTGTTAAATACAAATACAGATAGATCAGATCCTAATTATGATGGCTTAAATGTGTATGGTGATGAGGTTAGCACAAATATTAGAGGTGTTGGAGTGGCTTTGGTAAATCTAGGGGTTTTGCCCGCAGGAGCAGAAAACTTACTGCCAAATCAAAGTGTTAGCAGAACGGGGTATGATGAGCAGGATTTAAACGAGTACAAAGCAGAAAGCATAAAATTTGATGCAGCAATGCATTACAGGCCATTTGCAAATGATTTTGAGATTATTTATAACGGAAAAATAGGAAAAGGAACCACAATTTATCAAGGAGCAAACCGATATTCGATACGTAATTTTTTCTTGCAACAACATAAGTTAGAGTTCAAAAACAACAACTTTTTTATAAGGGGGTATTTGACAGATGAGGATGCAGGGGACTCCTATGATACAAGATTTACAGGTATAAATATTAATAGAAAATGGAAAAATGATCAAACATGGTTTGGTCAGTATGCAGGAGCATTTGTAAAGGCAACTTTGGGCGGGCAATTGCCAGAACAAGCACATATTCTTGCAAGGCAAGCTGCAGATACAGGCAGGCTATTACCGGGAACACCCGGTTTTGAACAAGCTTTTGAAGAGGTTACCAATGATCCCAGTCTTGCCACAGGATCAAAATTTCAGGACGCAACCCAATTAAGGCATGTAGATGCCAATTATAATTTTACACATATAGCAGGGGATTTTGCTGATATACAAGTAGGGGGCTCTTTTAGAGAATATAAACTAAACTCTTCGGGTACAATTTTTACTGATTTTGATGGTCCTATTCGGTATGGTGAGTATGGTATATATACTCAGATTCAGAAAAAATTGATGGAAGAAAAGTTAAAATTAACCGGATCTGTTCGTTATGACAAGTCAGAATTATTTGATGGTAACTTATCACCAAGATTATCTGTTGGCTATACACTGGGTGCAGAAAAAAATCATAATATTCGTGCTTCTGTACAAACAGGTTTCAGAAATCCAACCACACAGGATTTATATATAGGATTAAATGTAGGAAGAGCAATATTGGTAGGCTCTGCAGAAGATAATCTGGACAGGGATGTCAGAACTTTTGATGTAAGCGGAAACGGTCAAAATCTTATAGGTTCTGGTTCGGTTACTATTACGGGCAGAGATGCCTACGAAAACTCTTTTTCGGTAAACTCTGTGCGAAACGGAACCCCGGAAGCGTCGGACGCAAACATAGTAAAACCAGAAAAAATTACCGCATTCGAGGTAGGATATCGTGGTAAAGTAAGCAAATTTATTATTGATTTAAGCGGGTATTATAACCAGTATAAAGATTTTATATCTACAGAAAATGTATTAGTGCCGTTGTATGGTAAAGTAGGAGATGGAACATTGTCTTTGTTGGCTTTGCAGAATGATGATGTCGAGGTGTATCAGGCATATACAAACTCAGATATAGATATTAAATCCTTTGGGGGTACTATAGGTGTAAATACCAAAATACCGGGAGATTTTGATTTGGGAGTTAATTATACCTATTCAAAACAAGATTTTGACAAAAATAAAGATCCGGATTTCAGAACCGAATTTAATACCCCGGAGCATAAAGTAAAAGCTACTTTTGGGCACACAGATCTGTTTAAAAACTTTGGTTTTAATACAAGCTACAGATGGAGTGATAGTTATTTCTGGGAAGCCTCGTTTGGAGATGGGGATATACCTTCTTTTTTTGTCATCGATGCACAAATAAATTATAAGATCCCAAAATTGAAAGCTACTCTTAAAGTTGGGGGAACAAACCTTGGAGGGGATGAATATTTTACAGCTTTTGGAACAGGATATATAGGATCCCAGTACTATATAGGTTTGTCTATAAATAATTTATAACTAATTATTAATTATAGTAAAAGAAATATGAAAAATATAAATACTCAATATAAATGGTTAATACTCCTGCTAATTTTTGGGTGTATTGCTTGCGAATCAGATGACGATAAAACTGCAACAACAGGTGCAGAAGTAGTAATTACAGCAGGAAACGCGGATTTTTCAAAGTACGTTTCTCTAGGAAACTCACTAACAGCAGGATTTACAGACGGAGCTCTGTTTATTGCCGGTCAAGAAAATTCAATATCCAATATTTTGGCACAACAATTTGCTTTGGCAGGAGGAGGAGAGTTTAAACAGCCTTTGATGAATGATAATATTGGAGGGGCACTTTTGGGAGGAACCCGGATCTTAAACCCAAGGTTCTTTTTTGACGGAGCTAAACCAAGTATTCTTAATGGTGTGCCAACTACCGAAATTACAACTCCGGTAACAGGACCATTTAACAATATGGGGATTCCCGGGGCAAAGAGTTTTCACTTACTTGCTCAAGGTTATGGAAACGTAGCGGGATTGGGTACAACACCACCCACAGCAAACCCCTATTTTGCAAGAATGGCATCTGCTGCCACAGCCTCTGTTATTGGGGATGCAATGGCACAAAAACCAACTTTTTTTTCACTATGGATAGGTAATAACGATGTTTTAGGATATGCATTGTCTGGTGCAGAATCAGACCCGGGTAAATCAGATCCAATTACAGATATAACCCTGTTTACCCAGGCATATAATACCCTGGTTACAACATTAACTTCTGGAGGAGCAAAAGGAGTGGTGTTTAACATACCAGATGTAACGTCCATACCACATTTTACAACTGTACCTTATAACCCTGTTCCTTTGGATGCAACAACGGCAAATTTGCTAAACGGATCTTATGCGGCGTATAATGGAGGTATAGTACAAGCCTTTGCTTTTTTGGTTGGCCAAAATATAATGTCACAAGAAGCTGCAGATAAAGAAATAGCGCAAAGAAAAATTAGTTTTACAGAAGGAAAAGGAAATGCTGTGGTTATTTTGGATGAATACCTAACTGATTTGACATCAATAAACCCGGCTTTGATAAGTATAAGGCAAGCTACTGTAAAAGACCTTTTGGTATTACCTGCAAGCAGTTTTATAGGGACTTTGGCAGACCCACAAAATCCTTTGTCGGTAAATGGGGTAGCTATTCCTTTGGCAGATAAATGGGTGTTGACACCCCGGGAACAAAAAGAGATTAAAGATGCAACGTCTGCATTTAATGCCGTTATTGAGGCAGCATATAAACAAGCAGATCTGGCTTTTGTAGATGCAAATACAATTCTTAAAGAAGCTTCTGTAAATGGAGTGAAATTTGATGAATTTTTGTTGAAAGGCAACTTGGTTTTTGGAGGAGCATTTTCATTAGACGGGGTTCATCCTACTGCAAGAGGCTATGCTTTTTTGGCAAATAAAGCAATGGAATCTATAAATGCTAAATATGGATCTAATTTGCCTATGGTGCAAGCAAAAAATTATCCTACTTTTTATTCAGCTACTTTACAATAACACCAATCATAGTATAAAAAACCTGTTTGAAAATTTTTCAAACAGGTTTTGTCTATTTTGGTACAAGTAGAAAAAAATTACTCTACTGTTACTGATTTTGCAAGGTTTCTTGGCTGATCTACATTTTTACCCAACATTACTGCTATGTGATATGACAATAATTGCAATGGTATAGTGGTAAGAAGAGGAGTTAAAAACTCTACTGTTTCAGGAACTTCAATTACATGATCTGCCAGATTTTTAACAGTTTCATCACCTGTTGTAACAATGGCAATAATTTTACCTTTTCTGGATTTAATTTCCTGGATATTGCTTACTACCTTGTCATAGTGACCTTTTTTGGTAGCGATTACCACTACAGGCATTTGCTCGTCGATCAAAGCAATTGGCCCGTGCTTCATTTCTGCTGCCGGATATCCTTCTGCATGAATATAGGATATTTCTTTTAACTTTAGAGCCCCTTCTAATGCCACAGGAAAATTGAACCCTCTGCCTAAATATAAAGCATTTTTTGCTCCTTTGTAAGTGTCGGCAATAAACTTAATGTGCTCATTAGACTCTAATGCTTGTTTTACTTTTTCAGGGATTCTTTCCAATTCTTGTAAATAATAATGAAAATCACTGTTAGGAATTGTTCCTTTTCGTTCAGCTAGTTTTAATGCAATCAAGGATAAAACTGTAATCTGAGTAGTAAATGCTTTGGTTGAAGCAACTCCTATTTCTGGTCCTGCATGAGTATATGCTCCTGCATGGGTTTCTCTGGAAATTGAAGACCCTACCACATTACATACCCCAAAAACAAAAGCTCCGTTTTCTTTAGCCAACTTAATAGCTGCCATAGTATCTGCTGTTTCTCCACTTTGCGATATTGCAATAACCACATCGTCTTGATGAATCACAGGGTTTCGATATCTAAATTCTGAAGCATATTCTACCTCTACAGGTATACGAACCAGTTCTTCAAAAATATACTCTGCCACCAAACCAGCATGCCAGGATGTACCACAAGCAATAATAATAATACGCTTTGCGTTTAAAAGTTTTGCAAGGTTATCATCGATTCCTGCCATTTTTATTATTCCTTCTGCTACTCGTATTCTTCCTCTGTAAGTATCACTAATAGCATTGGGCTGCTCATAGATTTCTTTAAGCATAAAGTGGTCATAACCTCCTTTTTCTATTTGCTCAAGGTTGATTTGTAATTCCTGCAAATATGGATCTACGGGTTTGTCGTTTTTAATATTTCTTACTTTAACCCCTTTTGTTCTGCTTACAATAGCCATTTCGCCATCCTCTAAGTAGATTGCATTATTTGTATACTCTATAAAAGGAGAGGCATCAGAGGCAATAAAAAATTCATCTTCACCCACACCAATTGCAAGCGGGCTGCCTAATCTTGCAACAACAATTTCATCTGGTTTTTGTTTGTCAAAAACTGCTATTGCATAAGCGCCTATCGTTTGATTTAATGCAATCTGAACGGCTTTGCCCAGTTTTACGTTTTCTTTGGTCTTTACATCCTCAATCAGGTTTACCAATATCTCTGTATCTGTATCTGAGGTAAACGTATACCCTCTATTTGATAATTCCTTTTTAAGAGATTCATAGTTTTCGATAATCCCATTATGGATTATAACAAGGTTTCCAGAGTTAGAATAATGAGGATGAGAATTTACATCGTTAGGTACTCCATGGGTTGCCCATCTGGTATGTCCTATTCCAATAGTTCCTTTTGTAGGAATTTCTTTTACTAATCTTTCTTCAAGATCTGCAACTTTACCTTTTGTTTTGGATAACTTTATATCCGTACCATCATAAAGAGCGATTCCTGCAGAATCATACCCTCTGTACTCTAATCTTTTTAACCCTTTTAACACAATTGGATAGGCTTCTCTATGCCCAATGTACCCTACAATTCCGCACATGACTTAAGTTTTTAAAATGTTATTAGTTTTTTTTTGACGCTGTATAAAAAATATCAAGTTTTAAACGTTTCTCTTCGGGAACATTTTCTGTATTTCCATATAAAATAGTTCCTTCATGTGAAATTATTGATGAGGAGGGGATAATCTCATCTTTAAAAGGGGGATTTTCATTTTTTACTATGCCAATTGCGCTTGTTGTTACGTTTACATTTTGAGATACCGATACTCCCAACCTAATGTTTTCTGTTTTTTCATCTTTTAAAAGATTAATAATGTGTCGGGTAAGTCTTATTTTATAAAAATCCCCTATATCATCAGAACCTCTGTTGATTCTTCCTAAATGGCTAAGAATAGAATTTACAGGAGATTCTTCATTAAGTAATTGAAAACTTGCATCAGATGCATAATCTGCAAGAACAGAACCTGTTTTTTCATTAAAAACAAATATTCTTTCCGGTTCTGTTGCTCCTCCGGATGTCAATGCGCTTTGGTTTACATAAAATGTAAGAATAGCATCATTAATCAACCAATTTTGTGTTCTTAAAAAATCTAATTCAGTTTTATCTTTATCTGTTGGGTTTTGTGGGGTTGGTATAAAAATCGGGTTTCCATTTTGATCTAAGATAAAGTTTCCATTTTCGTCTGTATCCACATATCTATTGAACAAATCAACTATTGCGTATGCACCATCTCCTCCTTTAAGATATAAATCGGGCTCTCCATTAACTTTATCCTGATTATCTGGTTTAAGATTATTAACAATATCTGCCTTAAAATTAGTATTTATAGAATTAACAATATTATTGGCAAAAGACAGCTCTAGCGTTTTTTGTTCTCTTATTGCAGGTGTTCCTGCTCCAGAAGTATAATAAAGAGTTATTCTCCCTTGGCTCATATCAAAAAGAACCATGTTTCCTGAAGTACCAGATGGTTCTGCTTTAAAATATATTCCTCTGAAATAATTAAAGAAATTGTTTGAATTACTTAATTCTGAGCTACCTTGTTTATCTATAAACTGTGTTTTAAAACTATCTTTAACAGCATCAGAAAATTTAACCCTTAACGCTGGTTTTGCTTTGGTAACGTCTGGATCTGTGTTCTCATCACTCCCATCAGGACCAAGTAAGGTTATTTCTGAAGAGGACGGCACAAAAGACTCATTTGTATACAACAAACTTTTTTCTACTTCAGAACTAAAGTTGGTTATTACATCATCAGAATAGTATAGTTGTCTGTTATTAGACAAAGGGTCAAAATCCCTTAAAAAGTAGTTGGACTGGTATATGGATAATTTAAATGGTTGTGTGCCATAAATAGAATCTAACCGGTATGTTTTTGTGGTTATATTATTATTGGTTACTGTGCTTGTTTCTTTACTAAAATAAGGTAAATTAAGAACCACACTATCCAGTACGGGCGCTTCTCCAAAATTAGGGTTGTCGACCCCTGATCGCACTTGCGATAATATACTATACACAGATTGCCCATAAGCCGGGTCATCATAAACCCCTAGTAAGTTAGCATGGTTAATGAGCTGATTGTTGGCGCCTACTTGTCGAACCAACCTACTGGTCTGGACTCTTTCTAGTTTTTTGCTGTATGCTACAGGTATGGCAATATATTGGCTGTCTTTAAAATTAACATCCCCTATAATTTCACTACCAACAGAATTAAAATCATTATCACAGGATAAAAAAGTAAAAACAACAACTACTATAGTTGTTATTTTAATAAAAATGTTCATCAATTTCATAAATAGTTTTCATCGTTTTGCTTATACTAATACTTCCGTTTTGTAGAAAGCTTCATAAGCTTCGGCAAATTCATCTGGTTTTTTATATTCTAAAACTGGTTGGCTGATCTTTTTTAAATGTTCTACAAGTTCTGTGGGGATTTCTTCTGAACCTACAATTACGGCATCAGAGTTATCTACAGCAACTTTCATAAGATTACTGTATGTTGGCTTTGCTAAATCGCTAATCTTTTCTTCGGCTATACCATCAAACTTTACTTTTGCCATCATATCCTTATCTAATGTTCCATCAAAACCACAATCATATACAGAGGTTACAATTTTGCTTTGACCAAAAAGAGGTTCATTGGCATAATAATTTTTTAGGTATAATGGCAGAAGAGAAGCCAGCCAACCATGCACATGTATCACATCTGGGGACCAGTTTAACTTCTTTACTGTTTCAATAACTCCTTTTGCAAAAAAGATCGCACGCTCGTCATTATCAGGAAATAATTTTCCTTCTTCATCTGTTAAAGTTGCTTTTCGTTTAAAATAATCTTCATTATCAATAAAATATACTTGCATTCTTTCTTTAGGAATAGAGGCAACTTTAATGATTAAAGGCATATCTAAATCGTTAATTACTAAATTCATGCCAGAAAGCCGGATTACTTCGTGTAATTGGTGTCTTCTTTCATTGATATTCCCATATCTTGGCATAAAAATTCTTATTTGTCCTCCTTTGCTGTTTACCATTCTTGGTGCTTCAAAAGACATAGATGAAATTTCAGTCTCTGGCAGGTAAGGTATTACTTCTGATGATACGTACAATATCCTCTTATCTTTCATATATATCGATACTTTTATCGTCCTCCTTTTGGAATTAATTTTGCAAAATTACGAAAATTTATGCAGTCTGCCAGTAATATCTTATTTTTGCACGCTTTATAAGTTTATATACCAATGCGGGTACACGAAAAAAGACGAGATATATTAGTAGATGTTGCATCTATTAAAAAAAACAAGAAAACCATTGGGTTTGTCCCTACTATGGGAGCATTGCACCGTGGGCACCTTGCTTTGGTAGAAAGAGCATTAAAAGAAAATGACAAGGTAATAGTTAGCATTTTTGTAAATCCCACACAGTTTAACAACAATGCAGATTTGACTAATTATCCCCGTACTTTGGATTCTGATATCGGGCTTTTATCTGGTTTGTCCAAAAATATAATTGTGTTTGCTCCCACACCTAAAGAGATATATGGAGATAAAATGCTATCTACGAATTACAATTTTAATGGGTTAGAGCATGAAATGGAAGGTAAATTTAGAGAAGGACATTTTGATGGAGTGGGGACTGTACTAAAACATTTTTTTACAATTGTAGACCCGGATAAAGCATATTTTGGAGAAAAAGATTTCCAGCAACTTCAAATTGTTAAAAAGTTGGTTGAAATTGAAAAAATGACAGTACAAATTATTGGCTGTCCTATCTATAGAGAAGAAAATGGTTTGGCGTTAAGTTCCAGAAACAAAAGGCTTAACACAAAACAGCTTGAAGCATCCCCATTTATTTATACAGTTCTTAAACAGGTCAAAAAAGACTTTGGCACAAAAAGTGTTACTAACTTAAATAGCTGGGTATTAGATCAGTTTAAAAACCACGGAGAATTAAAACTGGAATATTTTGAAATTGCTAAGGTTTCGGATCTAAAATCCATAAAAAGAAAACAAAGACATACAAAATACAGAGCTTTTATAGCTGTATTTGCAGGAGAAATAAGACTTATTGATAACATTGCCCTAAATTAAAAATAACTAACTTTGTAAAATGTTTGTACACGTAGTAAAATCAAAAATTCATCGCGTTAAAGTAACTGGTGCTGATCTTAATTATATTGGCAGCATCACTATTGATCAGGACTTAATGGATGCCGCCAATATAATTGAAGGAGAAAAGGTGCAGATTGTGAATAATAATAACGGAGAACGCTTAGAAACATACGCAATACCAGGACCTAGAAATAGTGGAGAAATTACTCTTAATGGTGCCGCGGCCAGAAAAGTAGCCAAAGGGGATATTTTAATATTAATTACCTATGCTATGATGGACATCGAAGAGGCTAAAAGCTTTAAACCCAGACTCCTTTTTCCTAACGAAGAGAACAATTTATTAAAATAAATAGTGAATCCCAAAATCCTAAAAATTCTTAAAATAATACTCCCATTAGCAGTGGGAGTTTTTTTAATATGGTATTCGATCTCGTCTGCTACACCCGAAGAAAGACAAAAAACATTTCAATATGTTATGCAAGCAGACCCTGAGTGGGTTTTTTTATCTCTTGCTTTAGGTATTATTTCTCATCTTGCCAGAGCATATCGATGGAAATTTTTATTGGCCCCGTTAGGGTACTCTGTAAAACTGTCTAATAGCTTTATGGCAGTTATGATAGGGTATCTTGCTAATCTTGGAATACCCAGATCCGGAGAAATCCTTAGGGGAGGTACTATCTCTACCTACGAAAATATCCCTTTCAAAAAAGCATTCGGAACCATAATTTCAGAACGGGTTATTGATTTGATAATGCTACTATTGGTAATAGGTGTCACCTTGCTTTTTCAATCCGAACTATTATTATCCTACCTGCAAGAAAAAATTGCAAGTCCATTTGTTACTTTGGCTGCTTTATTGATTTTGTTAATTGCAGGAATATTTTTTTTGAGACTCTTAAAAAAATCGACCAACCCAATACTTATAAAAATAAGGGACTTTGGAAACGGCTTGTTAGAAGGGGTAAAAAGTATTTCAAAAATCAAACAGCGGGGAGCTTTTGTTTTTTATACCTTTCTTATTTGGGGATTATATATATGTATGTTTTATGTAATTAAATTTACAGTTCCTGAAACAGCATCTTTATCTATTGGCCCAATACTTGCTACTTTTGTGGCAGGATCCTTTGCTATGTCCACCACTAATGGAGGAATAGGGGCTTTTCCTATAGCAATAGCAGCTATTTTACTGCTTTTTGATGTAGAAAAACCCGCGGGAGAAGCTTTAGGTTGGATATTGTGGGGGTCTCAAACCGCAATAAATATAATTATAGGAGCGTTATCCTTTTTATTTCTTCCTATTTTAAACAGAGAAAAATAAGGAAATAATTTATATATTGTCCCTTGCTTAACCTTAATCCTAATTACATCATGAAAAAAAGTGCAACTCTTATTATAGCTTGTCTTTTTGCCTTTTCTGGTTATACCCAGGCAATCTATGAGTCTTTTAGATCTATCAAACTAGATCAAAGCAGAGAGTTAAAAATACAGCTCCCTCGTAATTATAAAAAAAATGAAGATAAAATATATCCACTAATTATTGTTTTAGACGGGGATTATTTATTCGAACCAGTTGCTGGTAATGTAGATTATTTTTCGTACTGGGAAGATATGCCAGAATCTATAGTTGTAGGCGTTAATCAGCGTAAAACCAGACAAACAGATTGCCAATATGATACCGCAGAATTTTTGCCAGAACTTAAAGGGGCAGAGTTTTTTGAGTTTATCGGACAGGAACTCGTTCCTTATCTAAATCAAACATATCGTACCGCTCAATTAAAAATTATTGTAGGGCATGATTATACGGCAAACTTTATTAACTATTTTTTATTTAAAGACAACCCTATTTTTCAAGGATATATAAGTCTTAGTCCAGAATTGGCTCCAAAAATGGGGGAGCGTATTGAAAGTAAGCTTGCAACCTCTTCTGATATTTGGTATTATTTGGCTACAGCAACCAATGATGCAGATAATATTAAAAATGATCTTGTTGCTTTGAATGAAAAGTTATCTGCAATTGAAAATACTGAAATGAATTATTTCTTTAATAATTTTGAAGAATCTTCACATTACACTCTGGTAGGTAAAGCAATCCCTCAAGCGTTAGAAAACATTTTTGAAATGTACCGCCCTATTAGTAAAAAAACATATAAAGAAGTTATTCTTTCTCTGGAGACCTCTCCCTATGAGTATTTGGTAGATATATACAGAACTACAGAAAAATTATATGGGATAAAACGTAAAATAAGGATCAATGACTTTATTGCAGTATCTACTGCTATCGAAAAAAATGAAAATTGGACAGAATTAGAGCCTTTAGGAAAACTGGCAATCAAAGAGCACTCTGATCTAATGCTAGGGTATTATTATCTGGGGATGTTTTATGAGCAAACAGGAGAACCTAAAAAAGCAATGAGAGCTTATGAAAGTGGATTTCAGTTAGCTGAAGTAGCTTTTTTAACCAAAGATTATATGCTGGATAAAGTAAACAAGATCAAAGAAGATTTTGGCTGGTAAACTGATCCAATCACAAACATAAACCAAAATAAACCAAAACCTTCAAGGTTTTTAAAAGCCTTGAAGGCATTTTTTGTTGAAACCAAATGCCCAAAACCAAAACTGTTTTTTTTTGTCAAAATTGTGGAGCCCAATATCCAAAATGGAAGGGACAATGTTCTTCATGTAAAGAATGGAATACTATTGCCGAAGAGGTTGTTCAAAAAGCAGAAAAAAGCGATTGGCGAAATGCTGCCTCTGTCCCAAAAACAAATAAGGTGGCCAAACCTTTACGTATTTCAGAAATTAACTCCAGCCAGGAGGCTCGTTACAATACAGACGATGCAGAGCTAAACAGAGTATTGGGTGGCGGTTTAGTGCCGGGATCTTTAACCTTGTTAGGAGGAGAGCCGGGAATAGGAAAAAGCACACTTTTATTACAAATAAGCCTTAAACTGCCTTATAAAACACTATATGTTTCTGGTGAAGAAAGCCAGCAGCAAATAAAAATGCGCGCAGAACGAATACATTCTAAAACAGACAACTGCTTAATTTTAACCGAAACCAAGACACAAAATATTTTTAGGCAGATTGAAGAAATACAGCCAGATATTGTTATTATAGATTCTATACAAACCCTGCATAGTGATTATATAGAAAGTAGTGCAGGGAGTATTTCTCAGATTCGGGAATGTACCACAGAGCTTATTAAATTTGCCAAAGAAACAGCGACCCCTGTTTTGTTGATTGGGCATATCACAAAAGATGGTAATATTGCAGGACCAAAAATTTTGGAACACATGGTAGATACCGTATTACAGTTTGAAGGAGACCGTAATCATGTATACCGAATTTTACGTGCATTAAAAAATCGTTTTGGATCAACATCAGAGTTGGGGATCTATGAAATGCAGGGCAGTGGTCTGCGAGAAGTAAATAACCCCAGTGAAATCCTGATCTCTAAAAACGATGAAGAATTAAGCGGTACCGTTATTGCATCTACGGTAGAAGGGATGCGCCCGCTTATGATAGAAATACAAGCTTTGGTAAGCACCGCAGTTTATGGAACGCCACAACGTAGTGCCACCGGTTACAATCTTAAACGTCTTAATATGATCCTTGCCGTTTTAGAAAAGAGGGCGGGTTTTAGGCTAGGAGCAAAAGATGTGTTTTTAAATGTTACAGGAGGAATATCTGTAGACGATCCTGCTATTGATTTGGCAGTAGTTGCAGCCATTTTATCCTCTAATGAAGACATTCCTGTGCCAAAAGATTATTGTTTTGCCGCAGAAGTTGGATTGGCAGGAGAAATACGCCCGGTAAACAAGGTAGAGCAACGAATACAAGAAGCAGAAAAACTAGGCTTTTCTACTATCTTTGTGTCTAAATACAATAAGATATCGCTACAAAATACGCAGATCAAAATTCAATTGGTTACCAAAATTGAAGATGTGGCAGAACACTTGTTTGGGTAATGGGTTAAAAAACACTTCGACAAAGCTCAATGTGACATAAAAATCTTTTATTCTCTTAGTATTTTACATAAAGTAAAGGGTGTAATTCATTTTACTTAGGTAGTATTAATATTCGATTCCGTTCTTCAACGGAATGACAATTCGATCAATTTTTGTGATGTACTTATACCATTTTAACTTTGAAAATGCAATAAAATAATGCTTCTTGTTTTTTCTTCTCCCAGCCCTTCGACTTGGCTCAGGATAAACTAAAGGCTGGGATCCATTTTGGCATAGTGTTATTAATAAGTGGATTCCGTTCTTCAACGGAATGACAAATCAACTTGTTTCTACATCCTGAAAAATTTTATCATGTACTAAACAAAGTAATATATCTTGAAATAGCTCGAGTTGTAATCCATTTTCTAATGCATAATTCTGGTTTTACCTACGGTGCAGGGTTTGGATTGTTTTCATGTACAGCTTCTATCTCTTTCATAATCGCATCAGAAAGGATTATATCTATACTACCTATGTTTTCTTTTAACTGTTTTAAAGATGTAGCCCCTATTATAGTACTGGTTACAAAAGGTTGTTGGTTTACAAACGCCAGTGCCATTTGTGTTAAACCAATACCATGGTTTTTTGCTATTTGGTTATATGCACGGGTAGCTTCAAATGATTTTTTGTTGTGATATCTGGAAAATTGAGGAAATAAGGTTACTCTTGCATTTTTTGGTGTTTCTTCGAGATACTTTCCCGTAAGTTGCCCAAAACCAAGAGGAGAATATGGTAAATGCCCTATATTTTCACGATGCAAAACTTCGGTAAGCCCCACTTCATCTTTTCGATTTAACAAACTATACGGGTTTTGAACAGTAATCATTTTTGGCATACCGTTTCGGGCTTCTTCTGCATATCGCATTACCCCATAAGGGGTTTCGTTAGACAGTCCTATTTGTCGTATCTTTCCTTCTTTTATAAATTCTTGTAAGTATCCTAATACTTCGTTAAAATTATCGCGCCATTGTTCTTCATGGTCATGCAAATACCCTCTTACCCCAAAAAAGTTGGTGTTCCTTTCTGGCCAATGTAACTGGTACAAGTCGATATAATCGGTTTGCAGGCGTTTTAAACTTTTATGTATAGCATCGGTAAATTCATCTTTGGTAAAACCACCTGTACGAATATGTTTTACAAAATCTCTTGGTCCTACTATCTTAGTAGCAATAACCAACTCCTCTCGCTTACCCGTTTTATGCAGCCATGAGCCAATAATTTTTTCGGTACTGCCTTGTGTATTTTTATTTGCCGGTACAGAATACAACTCTGCCGTATCTATAAAATTGACTCCGTGAGCAATAGCATAATCTAATTGCTCATGCCCTTGTACCTCTGTATTTTGCTCTCCCCAGGTCATACTCCCCAGACATATTTTACTAACTTTTATATCGGTATCAGGTAATGTAGTATATTTCATTTTTTTCTTTAGTAAGTATCAATTCAAAATTAAAGAGGGATCTTTAATTTTGAATTGCAGCTATTTTATTTTCAAAAATAGAAACTCTATGAATAAACTATTCCAAAAATTATCATAATAAAGGCACCTCTGTTTTTATTTATTTTTGTTTGTGGAAAATTTCCACAAACTATAACGATAAGTCAACATTTCAAAAAACAACTTAAAACCAATAAAAAATACAATTATTTGTTTTTCAAGACATTAAAACATTGTTGTATTTATTTAATTTTTTGGAATGATAATTTCTTTTAAAATCATACACGAGCAATTAAATTAATATTTTATGAAAAAGATATTTGTTCTTATAGCTGTATGCGCTATATCATTATCTTCTGCAAATGTATTTGCCCAACAGACAGAAGAAGAACTACCGGTTACAAAAACCTATGCAGATCAAGGGGATTATAAAAAAATACATACAGATAAGCTTTCTGAAATTATTAAAGCTGCTGTAGAAAAAGATTTTCCCGAAGCAACTATTTCTGAAGCTTACACAGATAAAAAGGGCAATTGTAAATTGATTTTGACTATAAATAACACCACAAAAACTGTGTATGCCAATTCTAGGGGAGAATGGTTTACTCCTGAGGAATAAAGATTATAACCAACCATTTTTATTTATTAACCATGAAAAGAGCTTCATTAGCCCCCTCATTAAGGGTTTTGATTCTCTCTGGATTGCCTTGAAAACAAAACATAATTTTGGAGAAGCATGCCCCTTTCAGCTTGCTATGAGGTTAGCGATTTAGAAGCTCTTTATTACATCAAAACGAACGGGACTACCCCATGTCCCATTCGTTTCTTTTCAACTAACCAACCTAAAATTATTTCCTCCAGCATCCATCCTATAAATTTTAGAGAACCTATGTAAACTCTGTTCTATTTGCACATACCACAATTGTTACCATATTCTTTTGTTTTTTGAAACCCCTTTTTCCAAAGTCATGCTTTAGAGCAAAGTGCATATATATTCATTTGGTTTACCCAAAAGTAATACCCAAAACTTTTTTATAAAACATAGAATGAGGGAACGGTCATTTTCAATTAGGAAAACCTTGTTTTGGCAGAGAATCCATAATCCTATCACACTTTATTGAACACTACTACCTACTTATAGTGGTTACCAGGGTTCTTCGAAGAACCATGGAAGTGCTTCCAGCCCATCCAGAGGTAATTCGAACTACCTTAGAGCGGGATCTGATCCCAGAATATATCACTTTTACCCCTTCTGGAAAGCACTTTAGCCCAAAAATTATCACTCATAAGGGGGCTGTTTATCCTTTTACTTTACAAAAAACAATATCCCTTGCTTTCCAATTTACAGGTTCTGAAATTACAGGCGATTTATAAAAACGTAGCAGGCTAACAGAATTGTTGTGCCCTGAAATTAATTTTAAAGGTTATTTTTTAGGGAAAGCCCTTTTGTTAAAAACAATAAGTAAAAATACACCTACACTTATTGCAGAATCAGCAATATTAAATACCGGATCGAAAAAAGAAAAATGCTGTCCACCCCAAAAAGGAATCCACTCTGGTAAAATATCATCATAAAAGGTAAACTGAATCATATCTACAACTTTGCCATAAAAAACTCCTTCATATCCTCCTCCTTCAGGCAAAAAAGTTGCAACCTCCAGGGTTGTGCTCTCGCTGAACAGGATACCATAAAAAATAGAATCGATGATGTTCCCGAACGCCCCTGCAAAAATCAACGCTATACAAAATGTAAGTATTGGCGCACTATTTTTGCGTACAGAGTCGTAAAGCCAATAGCCAATACCTGTTATTGCTACCAGCCTGAACAGGGTAAGGATTAGTTTTCCGTAATTGCCAGGAAGTTCAAACCCCCAAGCCATCCCCTTATTCTCTACAAATATAATTCTAAACCAATCAAAAACTTTTACATTATCATGGATGGTAAAATGAGTTTTTATATAAATTTTTGTGATTTGATCAATAAGTAACACCAAAATTATAACCAGAATAGATTTCTTTATAGACATAGATACATTAGTTTGCTTGGATGCTAAAAGCGTTGGACAAAAATAGTGTTTTATTAGTGAAACCCAAATCCAAAAGCTCATTCAAAAAGAACAACTTTTTTAATTCCCTAATATGGATTAAAATTTTGAAGAATCAGCCCCCCAACAAGAAGCATTTTTATAAACATACCTTGCCAGATTGCGATTATAGTTTTGATGGATAATTTAAGTAAAAAAAAAAATAGGGTGTTTTTACTTTTGCCTGTTGTAGGTAGTATACAGAACAATTATTTTTTTATACAAACCTTAAACCAATAGGATGAAAAAAATTAAAACCACACTAAGCGTAGTATCTGCTCTAATGTTGTTATGTACTGTGTTTTCTTGTGAAAAAAGAGATTCTACAGATTTAGAACTCAATATACCCGTTTATCAAGAATTGCTTGTGCGATACCAGATGAATCAAAAAGAAACAGTTGCAGAAGCAACTCTTAGAACTATAGATGAAAAAGGGACCCGACTAGAATTAAAAGGGGATTCTAAGATTTTGTGCAATGGAAAACCACCACAAAGGTTTAATCTTATATTTAATAGTCACGGTTGGAAGGTAAAAGGGCTTGTTGATGCAGAATTTATATATACAAAGAGTGATTCGAAATCTTTTAAAAATAAAATTTCTTTTGAAGAAGCAGAAACTATTGAGATACCGGCATCTTTTGCATCGGTAACCCTGGATGGCAAAACCAAGCTAAAATGGTCCGGAGCTTCTTTAGGCAAAAATGAACAAATTATAGTGTCTTTGCAACAAGCAGGTAATGGGGCCACAGAAATAATAAAAGGAACAGAATTGTTGGAGTTTGACAAGGTTTTTGTAGGAAAAATGGAAAAAGGAAAAGCGATACTTACAGTAACAAGAAGAAAAAAATTAGACGGGTTTAATCAATCTGACGGAATAAACAATGGACAACGTATTGTTGAAGTAGAAATATTTAAAGAAATTGAAGTGAAATAGTAAGTAGTTATTGATTTTTTTTTGAAAAAGACCTGAAAAGTCTATTTTAATGTTACTTATAAACAGAGAAGGTAAGTTTTGGTAGCTATTAATTTAGTATAATATTATTTTTGACAATATAAGTTGTTGATACTAATATTTTTTTGGGTCTTTTTTTTATATCTTAAGATTCTATTTTTTTCATAAAGACAAAAATTTATGGCAAACCTGATGCAGGTTTAAGGTACAAGTTCACTTACTTTATCATACACAAGGCTTGTTTCCCAACCTCTGTATAAAAGATAATCTGCCAGCTTTTTTCGTTTTTTATTTTTATCGTGTTCGCTTATGCTTTTGTATTTCTTTTCGGCAAGTGTATGAAAAGCCTCCAGATAATCTGCTTTGGATATTTCGTTAAGAGCACTTTTAATATTATAAGCAGAGATTTGTCGTATTTTTAATTCTTGGGTAATACGCTGTTTTCCCCATTTTTTGATGGTAAATTTACCTCTGGCAAAAGCTTTGGCAAAGCGCTCTTCATTAATAAAATTATGATCCAAAAGGTGTAATATGATTTTTTCTTTAGCTTCAGGAATCAGTTTCATGGTATACAACTTATCCTCCACCTCTTTATGGCAACGTTCCTGGTAAGCACAATAATGCTCCATTTTTTTTATAGCCTCGGCTACAGTCACAGGTGTTGAAAAGTTTTTGTACATAATACACAAAGGTAAAGTACTTTTGTAATTAGAAAAAAATCTATCTGTGGGATTTTATAAAACCAGTTCCCAGAACTTCGATACAAAACCATTACTATAACTATTTTATTATCTATTTTGAAAGATAAGGCTTTGGTTTGACCACAAACCCGTTACGTTGCCTTTCTTTCTGGAAAATCAGGGGATAGATGTTTTTTATAAGGATGATCTCATAAAAAACTATAAAACCAGAAAGTAGTATATTTATTCCGGATTATTAAGCATAAATAAATTAGAGACCTCTTGAAACTAAAAAACCCATATACTTTTTTTGATCAGTATTGCCTTAGAACACCAATCTTGCCATTGGATTTTTATTATAACGTTACCAAAGAGAAAAATATAACAACAGACATATTTGCAGATATATGGAAAGATGATATTATAAGAGAAGCCATTTTTTTAGCTTCGCCAGAACTGTTCTCTGAAATAGAAAAATGGTTGTCAGGAAATTTAAAAGACACCAAAAAACAAAAAAGACTAGAAGTATCTTTATTAAAATATATTTCCAGGATGAGCTCGCGATGTACTCCTTTTGGGTTATTTGCAGGCTGTAGTATAGGCAATTTTGCAGAAACCACAGATATCGAATTGGGGAATTATAATTTGTATAAAAGGCAAACCCGTTTTGATATGAATTTTTTGGTAGCTTTTTCACAAAAACTAGCTAAGGAAAAAGCAATCAAAAAGCAATTATTATGGTATCCTAACAGCAGTATATACAGGATAGGGGATCAATACCGGTATATAGAGTATACCTATAATAAAAACAATCGCAGAGAGCATTCTATAGAAGCAGTTACTTATGCCGGGTATCTCGAAACCATAATAGATAATGCAAAGGCAGGTAAAAAAATTGGGGAATTAGCATTGCTATTGGTAGATGATGAAATTACCCAAGAAGAGGCCGAAGAGTTTATAGAACAGCTTATCGATAATCAAATTTTGATAAGTGAAATAGAACCAACGGTAACCGGCGAAGATTTTTTGATACAATTAGAACAATGCCTGATTAGATTGGACACCCACACAACTGTTCTGAAAGAAATTCAGTTTTATAAGAAATTTCTGGATCAAATAGACCATAAACTGGGCAACGAGACCAAAAAATACATTGAAGTAAGTGAAAGGTTAAAACAATTAGAAACCCCTTTTGAGTTAAAATACCTTTTTCAAACCGACATGTACACCCAAACACAATCCAATCAATTAGATATTAGATGGGGATATAAATTGAAACGGGTATTAGTAGTGCTAAATAAAATAAGTATTGCTAATAAAGAAACGGATTTAAAACGGTTTAAAGATGCTTTTGTAAAACGATATGAAACACAAGAGATCCCTCTGGCAATTGCTCTGGATACAGAAATAGGCATTGGTTATTTACAACATCAGGATGCCAGCGATTCCACCTCTTTTTTGGATGACCTTTATATTCCGTTCAAATCAAATGCAAGACAGGAGATCTCTTGGGGGGCTGTTTCTGAAATATTGGGCAATAAATTACAAGAAATACAAAATTCATATATTTTAGAGCTGGAAGATAAAGATTTTGAAGATTTGGAGCCAAACTGGAACGACTTGCCAGATACCATGTCGACAATTGTTGAAATTATAAAAATAGATGACGAAGAAAAAATGGTTTTATCCTCGATGGGGGGATCATCGGCAGCAAACCTTTTGGGCAGATTTTCTACGGGAAACAAACAAGTTTTAAAACATATTCACAATATAGTTGCCATAGAGCAGGAAATACATCAAAATTTTATTATAGCAGAGGTGGTTCATTTGCCAGAATCCAGAACCGGGAACGTAATACGCAGGGCAACTATAAGAGAGCACGAAATACCTTATTTGGGGAAATCAAATGTATCTGTAAAAAAACAAATACCTATAGAAGATTTGATGATCTCTGTAAAGTATGACAGAATTGTGTTGAGGTCTAAAACCTTAAATAAAGAGATTGTACCACGGTTGACCAATGCACATAATTATAGTGCCAATGCATTGCCGGTATATCATTTTTTATGTGATATGCAAAAACAAGGCGGTAGGTCGGGTATAGGATTTTATTGGGGAGAAGCATTAGAAAAAAATACCTTTTTACCAAGGGTAGTATACAAAGATTTTATTTTGGCAGCAGCCCGGTGGAAAATCATTGTTGCAGATTTAGAATTTACAAACTCAGACGATAAAAAGGATATGTTTGAAGCCATAACTGTATGGAAAACAAAACTGAACATACCAGATTTGGTACAATTGGTAGATGGAGATAATACTCTGCTAATTAATTTGAAAAACAATAATTCGATAGAAATGTGGTTGGATGCCATAAAAAACAAAAAAAACTGTGTTCTCGAAGAATTTTTATTTATGAATGAAATCAATTCTAAAAAACAATCAGCTATAGTTCAACAAAACAAAAATAACTATACCAATCAATTTGTTGTTTCCTTATATAATGATGAAAAATTAAAACAAGCAAGAGAAAGAAACAACATTTCAAAAAAGGCACAAATCGAGATAAGATAAATTACTTTATGAGCATTAAAAGAACATTTATACCAGGGGATGAGTGGTTGTATTATAAGATATATTGTGGGGCAAGAACATCAGATACAATTCTTACAGAATCCATTAAACCTGTTACAGAGGAGTTGTTGAAAAAAAAATGGATAGATTCCTGGTTTTTTATACGATATGCAGATCCTGATTTTCATATTAGAATACGATTGCATTTGCAAGATGTAAAACATATAGGAGATATTATTCTTAAAATAAATAAAGCATTACAAAAGTATGTAGAACAACATATAATATATAAAATACAAACAGATACTTATATAAGGGAGCTTGAGCGTTATGGCAATAATACTATGGTGGTCTCTGAAGAATTGTTTTTTTATGATAGTTTAATGCTTTTGGATGGGATAGTGAGTATTGAAGATGAAGAACTGTATTTTTTGTTTGTAGTAAAAGCCATAGATAGTTTATTGAATAGCTTTGGGTATAACAACAAACAAAAATTAGATTTGGCAAGTCAAAATGGCATGGGATTTAAAAAAGAATTTAATGCAGATAAGTTATTAAACAAGCAATTGGATAAAAAGTACAGAGGTTTAAAAAATAAGGTTACCTCATTTTTAGAAAGAGATTATACTCAGGAAGATTATTCTGTATTAGATCAGATAATAGACCGTAAAGTTAAAAAATCGGTATCTGCAATTCAAAACATTAGGGACAAGCATCAAAAAAAGGAATTAGAAATATCTTTGGATGACCTTTTAAGTAGTTATATACACATGTTGGTAAATCGTGCATTTAGATCCAGGCAGCGTTTTTATGAACTGGTTTGTTATGATTTTTTATCCCGATATCAAAAAACGCAGGTAAGTTATTTGGCATCTTCCTGACTTTCTGTTTTTTGAATAAAATGTGTTGTAGCATAAAACAGGGTTAAAAGATATAACACTTAACAGGCACACTTTTTTTGTGTGATAGTAAAAACAAAAAAACCCAACTCTTGAAAAGGGTTGGGTTTTTTGCTATTTTATCAATTCACCATTTTTATCGTGAAAATGATATTCTAAATACGTGTAAGCGTCTCTAGGTACAATCTTTACCCATCTTTTATGGTTTATAAGCCATTTGGATCGGGTGGATGGAAATCCTTTTGTTAAAAAAGCTGCAATAAAAGGATGTGCGCTCAGCGTTATCTTTTTATGATCTTTTTTAATTAATTTTTCTAATTCGACCTTTATTTTATCTACTAAAACGATAGGCGCCTCAACTTCGCCATTCATACCGTTTGGATCATCCTCACGGGTTTTGATATTCATTTCAGGTCTCACTCGTTGCCGTGTAATTTGAATCAAGCCAAATTTACTTGGCGGTAAAATTTTATGCTTTGCTCTATCGTCTTTCATTTCTTCTCGCAACTGATTGAAAAGAGTTCTACGGTTGTCAGCATTGTTCATGTCTATAAAATCGACTACTATAATACCTCCCATATCCCTAAGACGAAGCTGTCTGGCTACTTCAGCAGCACTAATAAGGTTAACTTCCAGAGCAGTATCTTCTTGATTTTTGGCTTTATTAGATCGGTTACCGCTATTTACATCGATTACGTGCATAGCTTCAGTATGCTCAATAACCAAATAAGCGCCCTTACTCATAGATACCGTCTTGCCAAAACTCGTTTTGATTTGCCTCTCTATACCATGTTTTTCAAAAATTGGCACTTTTGGATTATGAAGTTTCACAATGGATTCTTTTTTTGGAGCAATTTCTTGCAGATACTCTTTGATTCTGTTGTACAGATCTTCATCGTCTACAACAATAGAAGTAAAGGAGTCGTTAAAAACATCTCTTAAGATTGAAGATGTTCTGTTCATTTCGCCTAATACTTTTGATGGATGATGGGCTTTGTACAATTTTTTACACATACTCTCCCATCGTCCCATAAGATTTTGTAAATCTTTGTCTAGTTCTGCTACTTTTTTGCCTTCTGCTACGGTACGCACAATAATCCCAAAACCTTTAGGTTTGATACTTTTTACAAGCCTTTTTAAACGCTCTTTTTCTTCGGTAGATTCTATTTTTTGTGAAATAGAAATCCTGCCAGAAAAGGGAACCAAGACTATATATCTGCCGGCAATCGAAAGCTCTGAACTAATTCGTGGCCCTTTGGTAGATATGGGTTCTTTTACTATTTGTACTAGTAGCGATTGATTTGATTTTAACACATTGGTAATTGTACCGTGTTTATCAATATCGTTCTCTACAGGAAAATCCTTAAGAGAATAATTTTTTAATTTACCTGTGCTTACACGTTTAATGAATTTAAGTAAAGAAGATATTTGAGGACCTAAGTCATGGTAATGCAAAAAAGCATCTTTTTCATAACCAACATTTACAAATGCGGCATTTAGACCAGGGACAGCTTTGCGGATTTTGGCAATAAATATATCGCCTACAGCAAAATTACTGTCGTCTTCTTCTTTATGTAATTCAACTAGTTTTCCATCCTTTAATAAGGCAAAATCCGTAGAGGAACCTGACCTAATGATCAATTCGTTGTTCACTCTGATTAGATTTTTATCCCGATAATAACCGGAATGGATTAAACAATTTTTTCACAGGAATTTTTTACAATTCCGTAGAAACAAACTATACATACCTATATAGATATCATATTTTATTTCGATTTCAAAGAACTTAACTTCTTAAATAAAAAAAGTAGTTAGAAACTACTTTTTCTTGTGGCGGTTTGCTCTTCTTCTCTTTTTACGCTTATGCGTAGCCACCTTATGTCTTTTACGTTTTTTACCACTTGGCATAGTGTATACTTTTTATTTATTATTATTTATTTAACTTCTACGTTGGTTTTTACACCCTCAACAAAAACTTTTGCGGGTTTAAACGCTGGTATGTTGTGTGCAGGGATTTTAATCGTGGTGTTTTTTGAAATATTACGACCTGTTTTTTCTGCTCTTGTTTTTATTATAAAACTACCAAATCCTCTAAGGTATACATTATCTCCACTTTCTAGTGAGCTTTTTACCTCTTCCATAAAGGTTTCAACTGTTGCCTGAACATCACCTTTTTCTATTCCTAATTTTTCTGAAATTTTTGCTACAATATCTGCTTTAGTCATTATACTACCTATTAAGGGGTTTTTAAATTTTCAAGGGGGCAAATATAAGAATTTAAAATCCAAAATATCAATACTTAAGATGATATTTTAATCTTTAAACGTTTAATTTTACAAATCTTATATTTTTACTATGATTTTTTCTAAAAAACTCATTACGTGGTACTTACAAAACAAAAGATCCATGCCATGGAGAGAAACCAATAACCCGTATCATATTTGGCTTAGCGAAATCATACTTCAACAAACAAAAGTTGCGCAAGGATTACCTTATTATAGGTCATTTATTGAGGCTTTTCCAACGGTGTCTGATCTGGCAAAAGCAAGTGAGCAGGAAGTGTTGAAATTATGGCAAGGATTAGGGTATTATTCTAGGGCCAGAAACCTGCATATAACAGCAAAACATGTGGCGTATGATTTGAATGGTATCTTTCCTGTTGCCTATAAAGATCTTTTATTGTTAAAAGGAGTTGGGGATTACACTGCTAGTGCAATAGCGTCTATATGTTATAAGGAAGCAGTTCCTGTTGTTGATGGAAACGTTTATAGGGTTTTGTCTCGGTATTTTGATATCGATACACCTATTAACAACGCCAGTGGGGCCAGGCAATTTAAACAACTGGCAATTGAGCTAATGGATCATGAGGATCCGGCAAACTATAATCAGGCAATTATGGAGTTTGGTGCATTACAGTGCAAACCAAAAAAACCGGATTGTAATATATGCCCGCTGTGTGATAGTTGTGAAGCTTTAAAAAATCAAAATGTAGATGCGTTGCCCGTTAAATTGAAAACAACCAAAGTTAAAAAGAGATATTTTAATTATCTGGTTTTTTCTGCAAAAGACAATCAAACCATTATTAGCCAAAGAGTAGATAGCGGGATATGGAAAGGATTGTACGAGTTTCCATTAATAGAGAGTGGTACTATTAATAAGGACACTATTGTAAAGCATCCGGTTTTTGAGCAAATAGTGGGGGATGGAAAATATGAGGTCATACCATATTATAACGAGCCAATAGTTCATAAACTATCCCATCAGCATTTATATACTTGGTTTTATATTATTAACATAGATACGCCATTGAAAATCAATGAAGCACAAAAAAAAATTAAAATAACAGATATACACCAATATCCTGTTCCTGTTTTACTGAGTAATTTTATAAATGTTTTTTTTAAATAACACAAATACAGCAAAACGTTTGAAACATAAGTTAAGGTAGGTGTTTGTGTGTCTGGAATATCATTTTTTTTACTACATTTACTATTGAAGAAAAGTTATTATAGGGCATTTAAGAAAATAACAAGTGTGTAATTAGCGTTATTCAGTGTGGTTTGTTTTTCTTTGTAGTCTTAAACCCTAATCAATTATAAATTAAAAATGTCTGGAACATTAAATAAGGTAATGCTTATAGGGCATACAGGAGATGAAGTAAAGATGCATTATTTTGAAGGAGGTAATTGTATTGGCAGGTTTCCACTTGCAACCAATGACTCGTATGTGAACAAAAGTACCGGAGAAAGAGTAACTACTACAGAGTGGCATAACATTGTAGTTAGAAATAAAGCTGCAGAAATCTGCGAAAAATACCTTAACAAAGGAGATAAAATTTATATTGAAGGACGTCTTAAAACCAGAAAATGGCAAGATGAACAAGGAAAAGACAGATATAGTACAGAAATACAATGTACAGATTTTACTTTTCTTACTCCTAAGAACGAGAGCCCATCCTCTGATCTTGCATCACAGAATGTTTCTCACATAAATACGACAAATACTCCTGCAGATAACTCGCAGGCTATTTCGTCTAATTCAACAGATGTAGAAGATGATGATCTTCCATTTTAAATAAGTTTAACTAAACAAAAATAATTTGGACCCTGATCCTGAACCGTTAGTTATTTTACTATACACTTTTGATATGGCGCAAGCTATTAATGTATTGGCGTTGATAGCGTTACTTATTTTTTCGGCTTTAATATCCGGTAGCGAAGTAGCATTGTTTTCGCTAACTCCTACCGATCTCAAAGAAGAAGACGCCGCTTCTAAAAACCTAAAAATTGTATCAAAATTATTAGATAGGCCAAAAAAATTATTAGCTACAATATTAGTCGCAAATAACTTTATTAATATTGCGATAATACTACTCTTTGATACTCTGGGTGAAATCTATTTTAGTAATTTGGATTACACATGGTTTGGGTGGATTAATGTAAGATTTGTAGTAGAAGTTGGCGTAGTTGCCTTTTTGATTTTGTTGTTTGGCGAAATTTTGCCCAAAATATATGCAAGTCGTAACAGGGTAAAATTTGCTAAGTTTATTGCACGCCCGTTAGGAGTTTTGGATTGGGTTATTTCTCCGATTAGCCTGCCAATGCGAAGCATAACCATTACAATTCATAATAAATTAGGAAAACAAAAATCTAATTTAAGTGTAGATCAGCTATCACAAGCGTTAGAATTAACATCGGATAAAGATACCACAGACGAAGAAAAAAAAATATTAGAAGGGATTGTATCTTTTGGAAACACAGATACCAAACAGGTTATGCGACCTCGTATGGATATTTTTGCTCTAAACAGTGTAGCAGCATATAAAGAAATTCTTTCTGAAATTATTGAAAATGGATATTCTCGTATACCTGTTTATGAGGATAGTATTGATAAGGTTATCGGTATTTTGTACGTAAAAGATCTTTTGCCTTATGTAAACGAACTTTCTTTTAACTGGATATCTTTGTTAAGAGAGCCCTATTTTGTGCCAGAAAACAAAAAATTGGATGATTTGCTCAATGATTTTAAAATTAAAAAAAATCATCTGGCAATAGTTGTAGATGAATATGGGGGGACCAGCGGTTTGATTTCGTTAGAAGATATTATCGAAGAGATAGTAGGGGATATTAGCGATGAGTTTGATGACGAAGATTTAGTGTTTTCTAAATTAGATGATCAAAATTATGTTTTTGAAGGCAGAACGGCGTTAAAAGATTTTTATAAAGTGTTGAAGCTGGAGAACAACAATATTTTTGAAAATAACAAAGGAGACGCAGAAACTATAGCAGGATTATTGCTCGAAATATCAGGAAGTTTTCCTAAAAGAGGAGAGATGATAACTCTAGGCAGGTATGTGTTTAAGGTAGAATCCTTGGATAATAAACGAATAAAACAAGTGAAATTGACTATTAATGATAATGAAGGGAGTTAGACTTTTTTTTGGAGTTTTTGTGTTACTATTATTTTCCTGTGGGGGAGAGGTGATTCCTAAACCAGAAGGAATGCTTAGGCTTAGTTATCCGGTTCCTAAATATAAAGAAGTGTCGTCTCCGTGCCATTATACTTTTGAAAAAAATGAATATTCAGAATTAGAAAAAGCAAAAAAAAATAAAAAGTGCTGGTATAATCTGGAATATAAAAAGTGGAAAGCTACTATGTATATTTCTTATTTTGAAATTAACAACAATTTGGATTCTTTGCTTAGAGATGCTCAAAATCTAACACATGAGCATGTAATTAAGGCAGACGGAATTTTGCAAGAGCCATATATAGATGTAGATAATAAAGTGTATGGTATGTTTTATGAAGTGTCTGGTGATGCAGCCTCTCAATCTCAGTTTTATATAACAGACAGTATCAACCATTTTATAGTAGGCTCTGTATATTTTAAAGTAAAACCAAACTATGATTCTGTACTTCCTGCTGCCAATTATCTTCGTAATGATATGAAACATATTATGGAAACCCTTCGATGGAAATAATATTGACTTAATCCCTCATTGAGGGTCTGATTCCCCATGAAATTACTCTGAGGTTATTGATTAAATATTTTTTAAAATAAGAGCTGTGCATTTATAATTTTATCACTTTTGTAGCTTACTTAAAAAAAATGCAAAATATAAAACTTAAATGGCTGTATCTGATCATACTGTCTGTTGTTTGGGGTAGTTCGTTTATTCTTATCAAAAAATCACTTATAGGCCTGACCCCAATGCAATTAGGGGCGTTAAGAACCTTGTTTGCAGCATTGTTTTTGTTTTTGATTGGTTTTAAAAGCTTAAAAACCATACAGGCATCAGACTGGAAATGGGTCGCAATATCTGCATTTACAGGATCATTTATTCCAGCTTTTTTATTTGCTTTTGCCGAAACAGAAATAGATAGCGGGATAGTATCAATACTTAATTCTACTACTCCTTTGATGGCTTTAATCCTGGGGATATCGGTTTTTTCTGTTCGGTTTAATAAAAATCAATTTATAGGGGTAATTGTAGGTTTGATAGGTTGTCTTGCGTTGATTTTGGAAGGAGCATCTGTAAATCCTGATCAAAATTATTGGTATGCTTTTTTAGTGCTTTGTGCTTCATGTTGTTATGCTATAAATGTAAATATAATAAAAAGATATATGCAACACATTTCTCCAATAGCCATAGCTAATGGAAATTTTATTATATTAATTATTCCAGCGTTAATAGTATTGGGTTTTTCAGGTTTCTTTAAAATAGAAACAATCACAAACCCCAAAACACAAACCAGTTTAATATACATATCTGTTCTTGCAGTAGTGGGCACAGCGATAGCAAAAGTGTTATTTAATAAATTAGTGCAAATAAGTACACCGGTCTTTGCAAGTTCTGTAACGTATATGATACCTGTAATAGCTTTGTTATGGGGGGTAATGGATAATGAGCAGTTTAGTTTTTATCAAGTACTGGCATCAGGAATCATTGTTTTTGGGGTTTATTTGGCAAACCGGAATAGATGATTTATCTTTCTGTAAAACAGTAAATTAACAAGTATTTAAAGGGTGTAAGATTTTAAATTTCTTATCTTTATAAAGGAATCTAAAAGAAAAAGGATATGAAAAAATCAGTTATCCCCGTTAAATATGGAGCCTTGATTGCTGTTGGGCTTATAGTTTATTTTTTAATTCTTTCTTTGACAGAAGTACATACCAATCCTGTTTATAGTATAGGCAATGGTATTATCGTTGCTTTAGGGTTATATAAAGCTATGAAAGATTACAAGCATGAAAAAGGTAAAAATTTTGAATTTCAAAAAGGTTTTATGGCAGGTCTTTTTACTGGTTTTAACGCTACTATTATATTTACTGTTTTTTTTGCCGTATATGTTACCAATATAAATACTAATTTTTTGCCAGAAATGCTAGCAAACTGGAGCTCTCACCATCATGCAGGAGTTGGTATCGTAGTATTTGTAGCAGCAATTATGGGTTTTGCAACAACCTTTGTTTTAACCTTATCCTTTATGCAGTTATTTAAAGAAAGCTGGAATCTTAAAAAAAAATACAAATCACGTCCTATAGAGGTGTAAAATATTTGCCATTTAATTAATTAACAGTATATTTGCACCCGCTTGTTAAAAACAGGCAAGTTCTTTTATAGTAAAAAAATAATTAATTAAACGTTACGCTATGTACGCAATTGTAGAGATAGCAGGGCAGCAATTTAAGGTTGCAAAAGACCAAAAAGTATTTGTTCATCGTTTGCCAGGAGAAGAAGGAGACGCAGTTTCTTTCGACAAAGTTCTTCTTGCAGCAGATGGAGATAATATTACTTTAGGCGCCCCAGCTATAGATGGAGCTCAGGTAGGAGCAAAAATCACAAGACACCTTAAAGGTGATAAAGTTATTGTTTTCAAGAAAAAGAGACGTAAAGGATACCGTGTAAAAAATGGTCACCGTCAAGCTCTTACTGAAATCGTTATCGAAAGTATAGTAACTTCTGGAGCAAAGAAAACAGAAACAAAAAAAGCAGAACCAAAAGCTAAAACTGCGACCCCTAAAAAAGCTGCAGCTACAGCAGATGATCTTAAAAAGATAGAAGGGATTGGACCTAAAATTGCAGAAACTTTAAATGCTAATGGTATTGTTACTTTTGCAGATTTAGCAAAAGCTGATCCTGAAAAAATCGCTGAGTTCATCGCAGACGTTCGTGGAAATCACGTACCAGACACATGGCCAACACAAGCACAATTAGCTGCAGATGGTAAGTGGGATGAGCTTAAAGAATTACAAGATAAATTAGACGGCGGGATCAAAAAATAATCCGGCTAATATTAACAATATAAAACCGAAAGAAAATGGCTCATAAAAAAGGAGTTGGTAGTTCGAAAAACGGTAGAGAATCAGAATCGAAACGTCTTGGCGTAAAGATATTTGGTGGACAAGCTGCCGTAGCTGGTAACATCATTGTAAGGCAAAGAGGTACAGCACACAGACCAGGTGAAAATGTATATGCTGGTAAAGATCATACCCTACATGCAAAAGTAGATGGTTTGGTAAAATTTACTAAAAAGAAAGACAATAAATCCTATGTTTCTATAGTTCCTTTTGAGGCATAGAACATGTTTCCTTTGTTATCAAAAAAGCCCTTTCTCTATAGAAAAGGGCTTTTTTTATACATATAGTTTTTCTCGCTTCTCTTGTTTACAAGATTATAAGATTAGAGAGATATCGATTAAAAGCAGATACCTTGATTTTTATTTCAGTTCTAAAATGTTCTTGTTTGTGTTTAAATATATATATATTTATCATCAAATTTAAAAATCTACAAATGAAAAATAAATGCTTACTCTTATTATTCTTGGTTACTATTAATATATTTTCTCAAGACCCAAAACTGTCAAATGACTTTACAGTAGAGGTGGGCGAAGAGTATGAGGAAACAGATGGTGAAATAAAAGTGTTTTACAAACACAAAAACTATATAGTAACAATAAATAGTCAAAAATCTGATTTGATTGTCCAAAAACTTGATCCAAAAACCCTAAAAGAACTTAAAAGAGTAGATTTAAAAAAATTTATGAAGAGTAAAGGAGGGAATAAAGAAATAATACAGATAGGAGATAAAGCTGTGTTTTTCTATGAAGCTTGGGATAGAAGTAAACAAATAGAATCATTAATGGCAGTTAATATTTCTTTAGAAGATTTAACGGTAGGAGATCCATATACTTTTCTTAGCCAGCAAGGAAAAATAGTTATAGTTAGGCATAAGCTTTCTAGTTCAAAACCATTAATAATGATGCAAGCTTTTGGAGGGAAATATTTCTTTAAAAAATCATTTGATAATAAAAAATTATTAGTAACATATAGGTTAAAACCTGAATTTAGAGATGATTCTAAAAGTTTTGATCGAATTGCAATACATGTTTTTGATTCGGATTTGAAGTTAGAATGGAATGAAGTCGTAGAAATGCCATATACAGAGAAAAAAATGAATAATGGGGATTATACTATTGACAGAGAAGGTAATTTTTATATGTTGGCAACGGTATATGAAGATGATAGTACAGATGAAAAGAAGAAAAATAAAGAAGAGGCTAATTATCATTTAGAACTTTTTAAAATAAAAAAGAATACCAAAAGCATTATTAAAAATAAAATAGAAATAGGAGATAAATTTATAGATGAAGCATCTCTTTATGAAAATGCAAAAGGTGATATTGTAATAGCTGGAACCTGTAAAAATCCTGATAAAGGAACAGCAAGGCTGTTGTTCTCTTCAAATAAAAAAGGGCAAGCTACAGGTATTTTTACAATTAAATTAGACAAAGATGGGGCTGTCAGTAATTTTAAAAACTATGATTTTTCTGTCGAAATGTTAAATAAATATTCTAGCAAGGGAGAAAAGCGTAATATCAAGAAAGGAGAAGAAAATTTAGATAAAAAACCGCCTTTTAATCAATTAAAAATTAATTCTATTGAATTAAATAAAGATGGTAGTTTTTTAATTTTAGGAGAACAACGGTATATATTGCAAAAAAGAGATTTAGGAGAAGGATTTCCTAAAAGGAATGAAGTTTTTAATGAAGATGCTTTTATGATGTCACTGAGTGGTTTGTCTTTCCATTTTAGAGATATTTTGGTCGCTAAAATAAATGCAGATGGATCGTTGGCATGGATGCATAAGTTGCCTAAAAGACAAAAAGGAGTAAATCGAAAAAGATCTATGTCGTATACCCATATGTTTGCAGGGGATCATCATTATTTGTTGTATTTGGATAATGTAAAAAACTTAAACCTGCCAGAAGATAAGGTTCCATATCAACATACAGATGGTAAAGGAGGGTATTTTACTGCTTATATTATTAATGATAAAACGGGGGAAGTTAAAAAAGAAGCGATATTTAATACCCGCGATATAAAAGGAAAAGAATTAGAGCATTTTGAAACTGAAAAAATCCTACCCCTTTCAGATTCAGAAATTTTAATTGAAGGATTTAATGGAAGAAGTAAAGATTTTCTTATAAAAGTTACTACTAAGCAATAAGTATAAGTAAAAGAAATTTTAATAATACCAAGTTCAAAATTAAATTGTATAAGAAACCTCTTATTGTATAGATAAGAGGTTTCTTGTTTACTAAAAGGGAAGTGGAAATGGTTTAAATTTAACCACAACAACGATCTCTTTAATATCTATAGTATTCTGGTTTAAAAGGTCCTTCAACAGTAACTCCAATATATTCAGCTTGTTCCGGGCGTAATGTTTCTAATTCTACCCCAAGACGTTCTAAGTGTAATTTTGCTACTTTTTCATCCAGATGCTTTGGTAACATATACACTTCATTTTTATAGTTTTCAGAATTTTTCCAAAGCTCAATTTGCGCCAGTGTTTGATTTGTAAACGAGTTGCTCATTACAAAACTAGGGTGTCCTGTTGCGCAACCAAGATTTACCAAACGTCCTTCAGCAAGGATAATAATATCTTTTCCATCAATAGTATATTTATCTACTTGTGGTTTGATTTCATCTTTTGTATTTCCGTAATTGCTATTTAACCACGCCATATCTATTTCATTATCAAAATGACCGATATTACATACGATAGCTTTGTCTTTTAGAGCTCTAAAATGGTGTCCTTGTACAATATCTTTGTTCCCGGTTGTAGTAATTACCACATCTGCGTTTCCGATCACAGTTTCTAATTTTTTCACTTCAAAACCATCCATAGCAGCTTGTAGTGCACATATAGGATCAATTTCGGTAACGGTCACAATAGAGCCTGCTCCTTTAAAAGATGCAGCAGTACCTTTGCCTACATCTCCATATCCGCAAACTACTACACGTTTACCAGCAAGCATAGTATCTGTAGCACGACGAATAGCATCTACAGCACTCTCACGACATCCATACTTATTATCAAATTTTGATTTGGTTACAGAATCATTTACATTGATGGCTGGCATTGGTAATGTTCCTTTTTTCATTCTTTCGTATAAACGATGAACCCCGGTTGTAGTTTCTTCAGATAAACCTTTAATATCACCTACTAATTCCGGATATCTGTCTAATACCATATTAGTAAGATCCCCACCATCATCCAAAATCATGTTTAAAGGTTTTCTGTCCTCTCCAAAAAACAAAGTTTGTTCAATACACCAATCAAACTCTTCTTCATTCATACCTTTCCATGCATACACAGGTATTCCGGCATCAGCAATTGCAGCAGCAGCTTGATCTTGGGTAGAAAATATATTACAAGAACTCCAGGTTACCTCGGCACCAAGAGCAATTAATGTTTCAATTAATACAGCTGTTTGTATGGTCATGTGCAAACATCCGGCAATACGAGCGCCCTTAAGAGGCTGTTCGTTTTTATATTCTTCGCGAAGAGACATAAGCCCGGGCATTTCTGCTTCTGCCAATTCTATTTCTTTTCTTCCCCAGGCAGCCAATGAGATGTCTTTTACTTTGTAAGGAATATAAGGTGCTGTTTTGGTACTCATAGTTTTTATTTTATGTTTATAAAATGCATTTTGGTATTTTGCACAAAATTGTTCTAAATTCGTTTTTTTTGAAAAACGGAATAGAATTCCTCTTTTTCAGTGTGCAAAGGTACATAATAACTTTAAGAATATAAATGCCTCTTTATAAAACTATAACAGTAGATCAAAGTACTAATGTGTTGATTTGGAAGATCGAAGAGCCTTACGAGGTTCTTTGTGAAGGGATAGAATTAACACAAAATTGTCAAAACAGAGTCGATAATATGAAATCAGAAATGCATCGCAGAGGCTTTATGAGCGTGAGGCATTTGCTTGCAGTTGCAGGATATACAGATCATGATTTGTACTATGATGAATTTGGAAAGCCACACCTTAAAGATGGTAAGCAAATATCAATTACACATTCTTATGAATTTGCAGGGATTGTTATTAGTGACAAACCAGTAGGTATTGACATAGAAAAGCAAAGAGAAAAAATTGAAAAAATATCTCATAAATTTGTAAACGATTTTGAAAGTGACCACATACCAAAAAATGGATTAGAAAAGATTAGAGCCCTGACTATAATTTGGGGAGCCAAAGAATCCCTTTATAAGTTATATGCAGCTTCAGGATTAAGTTTTGAACAACATATATACATATCCCCTTTTGATCTGGAACATCCGTTTATTTATGGCGCAATCAATTATGATGATAAAATTAACCATTACGATATGTCTTTTTTAGAATTTGAAGGATTTACATGTGTTTATGCATTGCCCGCAATAATAATATAGCCATATAAAAGATTATTAATGGAAAATAGTTTTTGAGTATGCCGGGTTTAAATGCAGATTCAGGTCTGTACATAGCCAAAAAATAGTTGCTTACCTTCGTGTTTATAAAATAATCAACGTCAATAATAAAAAAATGCAAATATCGATAGATCTCACCCTTACCCCGCTTCAGGAGGATTATGAAGAACATATAATTCGTTTTATAAAAAGATTGCGCTTATCAGAATTTACAATTTTAGAAAACCCGTTAAGCACCCAGATTTATGGTGAGTATGATAAAGTAATGCCTTTTTTAACAGAAGAAATTAAAAAAGCTTTTGGGGATATGGAACACGTTTTAGTATATATAAAAATGGTAAAAAGCAATAGAAGCAGTTATGAACCCCATTTTTGATTTTTTTTTCGGTCAGTATTCAGAATATTCTGATCTTCATATAACCCTGGAAATTATTGCCGCATTTTTTGGTTTGTTAAGCGTTCTGTTTGCCTGGTTTAATAAGATTTGGGTATATCCAACAGGTATTGTTAGTACTGCAATTTATGTTTATTTGTTGTTGCAATGGTCGTTATTGGGAGATATGATGATTAATGCATACTATTTTATAATGAGTATTTATGGTTGGTATATCTGGACTTTAAAAATAGATGACACCCATGTAACCCCTATTTCCAGAACAACAATTGAAGAAAAAAATATAGCTATAATAATTTTTGTTATGACTTTGCTTTTTGTGTTTGGGGTTTATGTAGTTTTTGATAAATGGAAAGACTGGACTGCTTATGTAGATACCATAACTACAGCTATATTTTTTGTAGGTATGTGGTTAATGGCCAAAAGAAAAATCGAGAACTGGATATTTTGGGTTATAGGAGATATTATTTCTGTGCCATTATATTTTTATAAAGGGTTTACATTAACGAGTTTTCAATATTTATTATTTACCATTATTGCAATTTTTGGATACCTTTCATGGAAGAAAACCTTAGACAAGAGCCTGGTAGTTGCATAAGGGTAGTTTTATTTGGGCCAGAGTGCACAGGAAAAACTACTTTATCAAAGCAGTTGGCAAAACACTACAATACACAGTACGTTCCGGAGTACATGCGAGAATATTTGCAAAAAAAATGGGATGAAACCAAAACAGTTTGTGAGTATAAGGATATGCTTACTATTGCAATGGGACAAATCCAATTAGAGAACAAACTTGCTAAAAAAGCCAATAAAATAATTTTTTGTGACACAAATCTTTTAGAACTAAAAGTGTATTCAGAAGCATATTATGATGGATTAGTTCCAAAAATTTTAAAGAAAATTTCATTAGAAAATGTTTACGATTTATATCTTTTGACTTATATTGACACCCCATGGATACCAGATGATCTAAGAGATAAACCCCAAGAACGAGAAGAGATGTTTTTAAGATTTAAAGAATGTCTGGAAAAATATAATCTTCCGTATGTCGTCATAAAAGGAGATAAAACATCTCGTTTTGAAAGTGCATTGACAATTATAAGCCAATTAATAAAGAATAAAAGTGAATATAACAGATAAGGATGTCAAGTTAATTAAATCAAAAGGATTAACAGTTGATAAAGTGCTCTCACAAATAGAAACATTTAAAAATGGGATTCCGTTTGTAACATTAAGGAGTCCTGCTACTTTGGATAATGGGATTCTTAAATTTTCTGAACACTATCAATCAGAACTTATTAAATTATATAATTCGAGATTATCAGATCTGGAAACCATAAAATTTGTTCCGGCATCGGGTGCTGCAACAAGAATGTTTAAAGATTTATTTCGGTTTTTGGATAATTATGATTACGAAAAAGAAAGCCTTAATTCATACACAAATCATGAAAAAGCAAATGCAATACGTCTTTTTTTAATAGGGCTAGAAAAATTCCCTTTTTATGATATTGTCATGGAAAAGGTGAAAAGTGTGTACCCAAAATTTGAATCTTTATCTGAAGGAAGACAACTATATATATTTGTCGAAATGATGCTAAAAGAAAAAGGGTTAAATTATGGAATTTTTCCCAAAGGGTTATTCCCTTTTCATAAATATACCGATAGCACAGCAACGTCTTTTGAAGAGCATTTGTATGAAGCTGCGGGGTATAATACCAATGATAAAGGAGAATCTAAACTACATTTTACAATTTCTAAAGAGCACCTCGAAGCTTTTAAAGACGAATTTGAAAGAATCAAGAAAAAAGTAGAAGAAAAAACAAATACAAAATTTGATATTACATATTCATTTCAAAAGCCAGAAACAGATACCATTGCAGTAACAGAAGATAATGAACCATTTAGGGATGAAGATGGATCTTTGGTATTCAGACCCGGAGGTCATGGAGCATTGATCGAAAATTTAGATGACTTGGATGCTGATATTATTTACATTAAAAATATAGATAATGTGGTAGTTAGAAAATACCAGGATGAAGTCTCGGGATATAAAAAAATATTAGCAGGTAAGCTAATAGAAATTCAGGACGAAGTATTTAGAATATTAACTTCAATCGATAAAAAAAACCCATCAGAACCAGAAATGAAAGATATTAAGAGGTTTTTGGTACAACAATTAAATGTAACATTACCTTTGGATTTTGATAAATTTGCCGATAAATATAAACTTCAATTTTTGCGAAAATCCCTGTATCGTCCTATTCGTGTATGTGGAATGGTAATTAACGAGGGGGAACCCGGTGGTGGACCGTTCTGGATCAAACGTGAAAATGGACGATCTGTTTTGCAAATCATAGAAACCCCTCAAATTGACAAAACAAACTACAGACAAGAGGAAATCCTTAAAAGTGCCACCCATTTTAATCCGGTAGATCTGGTCTGTGGAGTTAGAAACTATAAAGGAAATAAATTTAATTTATTAGACTTTGTGGATCCCGAAGCAGGGTTTATTACTAATAAAACAATGAATGGTAAGGTTTTAAAAGCTCTAGAGCTTCCCGGATTGTGGAATGGGGCAATGTCTAATTGGATTAGTGTGTTTATCGAAGTCCCTTTAACTACCTTTAACCCGGTAAAAACAGTAAATGATTTACTGAAATCAGCACATCAGGTAACACTTTTTTCATGAATACCGCTGTTGTTATAAACGAATTAAAATTTAAGGCTGTTCGAAGCTCAGGAGCAGGTGGACAACATGTTAATAAAGTATCTTCAAAAATAGAACTTACGTTTGATATTACCACATCTTTAGGATTAACAGAGGATGAAAAGCTTCGATTATATCAAAAACTGTCCTCCAGAATAACAAATTCAGGAGTTCTACTGGTACAATGCAGTGACAGCAGAAGTCAACACAAAAATAAAGAACTAGCAATTAAAAGATTTTTGGATGTCCTTAAAACTAATCTCTGTATTCCCAAAAAAAGAAAATCTGCTAAACCATCCAAAACAGCTATTCAAAAGCGATTAGATAATAAGAAAAAGCATGCTTTAAAGAAAATGAATAGAAGAAATCCTTTTGAATGAAATGATTAATCGCTTAAAAATGTGTAATATTTCTACATTATTAATGGGTATTCTACATTTTTTACTATTTTTTTTCAAAAAATACTACTTTTTAATTAATTGATAATCAGGATATTATATTATTTAAAAATAAATTCTTGTCTTTGGAACAATTATTACTATTTACTTTACTGTAGAAATAAGTTTACCAATAACCCAATGAAAAAGGTACCAATGATAATAGGAATTATAATAAGCATTTTTTCGGCTCAGGGTGTTCTAGGTCAAGACGAATTAGCATCCCTTGGCGACAATTATGAATATTGGGATTATGATCATGAGCTACAAGAATATACAGAGATAAATATTGTAGAGTTGCCGTTGCCTGTTCAAGAAGCAGCAGCAAAAGATTATGAAGAACTAAGGATTGTAAAAGCTTATATGTCAAAAGATAATACGTATAAGATTGTTCTGCAAGATAAAAACGAAAACACAAAAGTTGTATTTGCAAGCGCTAATGGCAAATGGATAAAGCCAAACGACAATAAATCTTAAATCTAGGGGTAGAAAAAGGATATCGTTTTGCAACCAAGGACGATATAAAGTTGTTTAGTGCTAAAAAAGAGGCTCAATCCCAAGGGTCTCTTTTTTTATGTTTTTATTCTAATTAAGTGTTTTAAATTGTAATTTTATACAATAGCTTTTTTTCAGATAATAAATAATAAAAATATGTCTAAGATACTTATCGTAGAGGATGATGTTGCCTTTTGTACAATGCTCAAAACTTTTTTACAAAAAAAAGATTATGAAGTTTCTACGGCATTTTCGGGTAATGAAGCTATCCCAAAAATAAAACAAGAGGTATTTGATATTGTACTTACAGATGTAAGATTACCAGATAATGACGGTATTACTTTGTTGAACGAAATTTTAGTAAATAATCCGGATACTCAGGTAATTATTATGACGGGTTATGCCGAGATAGATATGGCAGTTAATGCTATTAAACAAGGGGCTTTTGATTATGTTTCCAAACCTTTTAACCCGGATAAAATTCTGGATACCATAGAAAAAGCATTATGCATTACAAATTCTTCAAGCAAAATAAATAACGAAAAAACAGTACATGTTTCTCCTGTAAAAATGCTAAAAAAAAATAGCGACTCTTTTGTAAGAGGAGTTAGCGACGCTTCTAAAAAACTAAACGAGTATGTGGCATTGGTAGCCCCTACCCGTATGTCGGTATTAGTAATAGGAGATAGTGGTACAGGTAAAGAATATGTGGCAAGTAGTATTCATAAAGCAAGCAAAAGAGCAGATAAACCTTTTGTAGCTGTAGATTGTGGAGCAATACCTAAAGAAATAGCATCCAGTGAATTTTTTGGGCATATAAAAGGATCTTTTACTGGTGCGGTAAATGATAAAGTAGGTCATTTTGAAGCAGCAAATGGAGGAACGTTATTTTTGGACGAGATAGGTAACTTAAATTATGAACTACAAGTTCAATTATTAAGGGCATTACAAGAGCGTAAAATTAAACCAGTAGGAAGCAATAAAGAAATAGAAGTAGATATAAGAGTAATCGTTGCTACCAATGAAGACCTAACCAATGCAGTAAAAGAAGGCGAATTTAGAGAGGATTTATATCATAGGCTTAATGAGTTTTCTATAAAGGTACCACCATTAAAAGACAGGATCGAAGATCTCATGCTTTTTGCCAATCATTTTCTTGAAGAATCAAATACAGAACTAGAAAAACATGTTGTTGGTTTTACAGACGAAGTATTAGAAGCATTCAAAAAATATACCTGGCCGGGTAATTTAAGAGAATTAAAAAATATAGTGAAACGATCTGTTCTTCTTTCTCAAAATGATATGGTCATATTGGATGTTTTACCAAACGATATAGCTTATGCATCTCATAACACGAAGCAAACGTATGGGCTATTTAAAAATCAAAATGAACAAGAATTAATCCTGGACGCATTAGAAAAAGCAAACGGAAACAAAGCAAAAGCAGCCAGAATGCTTTCTATAGATCGTAAAACACTATATAACAAACTGAAACAATACGATATTAGTCTTTAAGTTTCTACTTTTAATTTTTTGATTAATTTTTCTATTTCTATAACCCCTTTTTTTGTTAAGAAAAGCACAGTGTTTTTGTCTAAGTTGTAAGAGTCGGGGTGTTCTAGCTTTTCTAAAATAGGGATAACCTCTTTAGCTTTTATCTGCTTAAACATAGGAAGCATTTTATGCGCAATTTTTTTGATAGCATCTATGTCTTTTTTTCTGGCCTTTAATTTTAGTTCTTTAATATTATTAACAGTACTTTCATAAAAAGTATCTAAAATGGTATTTAAAGAATCAGAATCCCCATGTGCAAAAAGCATTAAATCACTAAGAGAATATACAGCATTAGATAAATCACTATCACTCGTATTGTTTTCATTACCAGCCAGATCAACGTTAAGTAATCGGGCAATAAGATCAATTAAATCTTTTGGGGCATAAGGTTTTTGTAAACTAGCTGTAAATCCGGCTTTTTGGTACTCTAAAAAAGAAACATCTGTTCTGCCGGATAATGCAACGACAGGTATATTGGATATATGAGTATTGCTTTTTATAGATTTCAACAGCTCAAAACCATCCATTTTGGGCATTTGGATATCTGTAAGTACCAAATCATAAGTTTTGATCTGTAATAAGGATACTGCCTCTAAGCCATTTTTGCAAATATCATACGTTAACCCCGCCAATGAGGCTACCTCGCTTGTTAATGATAATTGACTTGGATCATCATCTACAATCAGAACCTTTTTATTGATAAAACTTTGGATTTTCAAGCTTTCGGGTTCCTCATCAGTAATTAATATACCAGATAATTTGATTGGTATATAAAAAGCAAATTCACTACCTTCTTTTGGAATGCTGTTTAGTTCGATACGTCCGTTTAAAAGTTGAATTATTTTTTTGGTAATGGCAAGCCCCAGACCAAAACCCCCATACTTTTTTTCGGTATTATCATCTCCTTGAGAAAACTCTTCAAAAATAAATTGTTGCTGTTTTTTGGTAATTCCTATTCCGGTATCTTTTACAGAGACTACCAGTTGCTTTTCTAATAAACCGTTTTCAATAATTTTACTATCTATAGTAATAGATCCTTTATCGGTAAATTTATATGCATTATTTACCAAATTGGTTAGCACCTGCTTTATTCTAAAAGGGTCCCCCAAATATTGTTTTTTTAACGAATCTTGAATTACAATTCTTATATCAAGATTTTTTTTGTCATTTATAGGTATAACGCTGGATATAGTATTTTCTATTAACTTTTTTGGACAAAACGGAAGCTCTTCAATTACCATCCTGCCTGCTTCTAGTTTTGATAAATCCAGAAGATCATTTACTAAATGCAGAATATAATCTGATGATTTTTTAAGGTGGTCTAAATAATGTTTTTGCTTATTGTTTAGCTCTGTTCTTTCTAGTAAATCAGAATACCCAATAACTGTATTTAAGGGAGAACGCAAATCATGGGTAACAGTGTTGATCAAAGACTCTCGTGTTTTTAAAAGAGATTCTGTATACGTTTTTTCGGCTTCCAGTTCGTTACGGTACTTTTGGCTTTTAGAAATATCTTTGGTAATCAAAAAAAGAAACAAAATAGCGATTAATAAACTAATGGACGCAATTATTAAAATAATATTAGAAGTATTGTCCAGAATACGACTAGAAGCTTCAAGCCGGGCCAAATATTGTTTCCTTTCATTGTGATCGATAGCAGCAAGTAAATCTCTTAGTTGTTTTGTTATAATTTGATCGTTTGAAAGAAGATTGTCTTCTTTCAAAGATATTTCCCGCTTATACTTTTTATCTTTTTGTTCCAGATCCGCAAGTACTTGCCTTACCGAGGTTGCCAATGAGTCTACAGTTTGATTTGTCAACCTCTTTGCATTATCCTTTTTGGTATACTCCAGTATACTAATTAGGGCTCTTTTGGTACGGGGATCATATTTTTTAAATCGTATATCATAATCTGTATAGCCATCAAAACTTTTATTTACTTTTTTGAGCTCATCAATAGCAGTTTCATAAAGACCTTTTTGTTTTCGTTGCTCATAAATTTTGATAAGCTCTTCAAGGTTTTTGTTTTTACTATCAATAAGATACTTGATACTATCCAGTTTTTGAGTTTGTAAGGTATCATCAGATATTTTAGAAACTTCATTTATAGTAATAAGTATAGTATCTATTTTTGCCTTGTATCTTTCAAATTTAAAAACATCCGAAGTTTGTATAATATTGCGTGTCAGACTTTCAGCTTCATATAATCCGGTTATAGCCTCTCCAACCAAAAAAAGTTTTTGGTTGTTCTCATTTTTGATCTCAGTAATTTGAGTATAGTTGCTTATTTGCTGATAAATAACCCAAAAAGCAGTAACGGCTAGCAAACCGGCAAGAAAGTAGCCTGCAATGATTTTAAAAGTAACCGATCTTTTTGTATTCTTCATGGTCCAGTTTTGCTTAGCTTCAATAACTTAAAAAACTAAAAAGCATTGTTTTTTGTATCCAATAAATTTTAAATATATATATCCCAAACACGAAATTACTTTTTTATTTTACCAGATGATGCATCTTTTGTGTAGTTTTAATCCATTATCAAGAGTTTTAACCCCTCATTGAGGGTTTGATTCCCAACGGCTAGCCCCAAAAACAAAATACATTTTCAGAAAAATACTTTGTGAGCTCGCTCTGGGCTTGTCGATTAATTTTATTATAATAAAGTTACAATAAATAGGTAAAAGAGAGTATTTTTGCGCAGAAATCTCAAAGGGGTGCTGAAATCCTAGGACGAAGCTGAGATCATACCCAATGAACCTGGGCAGGTAATGCTGCCAAGGGACAGCTAAGTTATATTTTTATAACTTATAGCATGGTATAGAAAAGTTTTTTGCTTTCTGAATATATTTTTAAATCCATTTAATATAGAATAATAACCCCTTTTATTCGTGATCAATTTTTACGAATGAAAAATGTACTATTATCTATTACACTTTTAGTATTGAGTTTCGGAGTTATAGCTCAGGAAAAATCAACAGATTCTATCCAGCCTAAAATCGAAAGACTAGAAGAAGTTCTCGTTAAATCTGTTCGGGTAGATGCAGATTCACCAATTACACACTCTAATATTTCTAAAAAAGAATTAGCTACACGTAATCTGGGACAAGATATCCCAGTTTTATTAAATTATTTACCAGGAGTGGTCACCACTACAGATGCAGGAACAGGAGTTGGATATACCTATATCAGAGTAAGAGGTAGTGACGCGTCAAGAGTAAATGTTACCTTAAACGGAATACCTTTTAACGATGCCGAAAGCCAGGGTACATTTTGGGTTAACCTTCCTGATTTTGCATCTTCTGTACAGAATCTTCAGTTGCAGCGGGGAGTAGGTACTTCTACCAATGGCTCAGGAGCATTTGGAGCCAGTCTAAATTTGCTTACAGATGCCGTTTCAAAAACTGCTAATACAGAAATAGCAAATACTATTGGCTCTTTTGGAACCAGAAAACACAATGTAAAGTTTAGTACCGGATTGCTTAATCAAAACATCGAAATAGCAGGTCGGTTATCGGCAATAGCCTCAGACGGGTATGTAGACAGAGCATCCTCAGACCTGAAATCTTATTTTTTACAGGGGTCGTACGTTACGGATAATACATTAATTAAGGCAATAACATTTGGCGGGCATGAAATAACATATCAATCCTGGAACGGTATTGATAAAACAACTTTAGAGTCGGACAGAACATTTAATTCGGCAGGGCAATATACAGATGATAATGGAAATACCCGTTTTTATGATAATGAAGTAGATGATTATAAACAAGATCACTATCAATTACACTGGAATCAAAAATATAATAACAACTGGTCAACAAATTTAGGGTTAAACTATACCTATGGTCGGGGATTCTTTGAGCAGTATAAAGAAGATGAAGATTTTGCCGATTATGATTTTAAACCTCTTGTAACCGCAATAGATATCATTAATACAACAGATTTAGTGCGTCGTAGATGGTTGGATAATGATTTTTATGTCATAAATGCTAGTGCCAACTATAAAAACGAGACTATGGATATCGATTTTGGAGGGTTTTATAGCCGCTATGACGGAGATCATTTTGGAGAAGTAATATGGGCACAAAACGCTGGGGGATCAGAACTTAGGGATCGTTATTATTCCGGAAACGGAAAAAAAGATGAGTTCACTGTTTTTGCAAAAAGCACCTACAGGATTAATGAACAATGGAGTGCTTTTCTTGATCTGCAAGGGCGATTTATATCCTATAAAACTACTGGGGATACCTCAGATAGAGCACTCCTTGAAGTAGATGAAAACTATGATTTTTTCAACCCAAAAGTAGGAACAACTTATCAGATAAATACTTCTAATCAATTATATTTATCTTACGCAAAAGCAAGTAGAGAGCCAAGAAGAAGTGATTTTGAAAACGGTATTAATACTGCAGAAAGATTGAATGACATAGAATTAGGGTGGAGATTTTCTAAGAACAAAGCTATTGTTAATGCCAATCTCTATTATATGTGGTATAAAGATCAATTAGTACTAACAGGAGCCCTAGATGATGTAGGAGCGCCAATACGAGCTACTAGTGGAGAAAGTTATCGTTTAGGACTCGAAATCGATGCAGATATCACGTTAACAGATAAATTTATAGTAAAACCTAATATTGCTATTAGCACCAATAAGAATAGAGATTTTGTAACCTCCAGAGATGGTAGCTTGGTCAATCTGGGAGATACAAATATTTCATATTCGCCAAATATTGTAGCTGGTAATATGTTAATCTACCAGCCTGTAAAAAACTTGCAACTAGGATTGCTTTCTAAATATGTAGGAGAGCAATACATGGGCAATATAGATAGTGAAACTTCGAAGTTAGATAGTTTTTTTATAAATGATTTTAATATAGTATATGAAATTAAAGAGATACCAGTTTTTAAATCTATAGTACTAACTGGCTTGGTTAATAATATTTTTGATGTAGAATATGTGTCTAATGGTTACTTTTTTACATACGATGATGATTTTACAACTCCCGGAACCATTACCACTGTAGAAGGTGCAGGGTATTATCCACAGGCAGGAATTAATTTTCTGGTAGGAGCAACATTAAAATTTTAAATACAAAAAGGAGGTTAAAGTTAATTTCAACCTCCTTTTTGTATAAGTTTTTATTACTTTTATAACATAAACTTTAGGGGTGATCTTAACTTTGGTTAGGTCTGAGAAATACCCTTTGAACCTGATGCGGTTAGTACCGACGAAGGGAAAAGTTAATATCCTATAATCTGTATGGGGTATTTCTTCTTCAAAACAGGTAATTACTACCTAAAGTTTATGGATTAATAAATCAAAAAGATGACCATAAACGTTAACAATCAACCACAATCTATTTCAGAAAACAGTTCTGTAGAACATCTTTTAGAACAATTAAATGTTGTTGCAAATGGTATTGCTGTAGCTATTAATAATGAAATTGTTTCTAGAGAAACTTGGAAAAAAACATTTTTGCAACAAGAGGATCAGGTAACCATTATTCAGGCAACCCAAGGAGGGTGATTTTTTTAATAAAATATAAAATTCATAATAATGAAAAAACAAGATACAGCACCAAAAGATACTGTAATTAGTACAACGCCTTTTCCGGGGTCAAAAAAAATCTATGTATCAGGAACTATTCATCCGCAAATTAGGGTTGCTATGCGCGAGATCGAATTAGACGATACCGTAGATAGTATGACACAAAAAAGAACCCCAAATCAATCTGTAACAGTATATGATACCAGTGGCCCTTATACCGATCCAAATAAGAAGATAAATGTACACGATGGTATAGAGCCAATACGCGAACCATGGGTTCTGGATAGAGGAGATGTAGAGGAGTTAGATGGTTTTTCTTCAAAATATTGTAACGAGAGATTACAGGATTCTAGCTTAGATCATTTACGATTTAATCATTTACGTAAACCAAAACGAGCAAAAAAAGGAAAAAACGTATCCCAAATGTATTACGCAAAGCAGGGGATTATTACTCCCGAAATGGAATATGTGGCAATACGCGAAAATCAAAAATTACAAGAAGTAAAACGACTATCTAAACAGCACCCGGGACAAGACTTTGGAGCTAGTATTCCTGAAGTAATTACTCCAGAATTTGTAAGAGAAGAAGTTGCCAGAGGTAGAGCGGTAATACCGTCTAATATAAACCACCCGGAAGCAGAGCCAATGATTTTGGGAAGAAATTTTTTAGTAAAAATAAACGCTAATATAGGTAACTCTGCAACCACATCAAGTATCGAAGAAGAAGTAGAAAAAGCAGTATGGGCATGTCGTTGGGGAGCCGATAATATTATGGATCTTTCTACAGGAAAGAACATTCACGAAACACGAGAGTGGATTATCCGAAACTCACCAGTACCTATAGGAACAGTACCAATATATCAAGCATTAGAAAAAGTAAATGGTAAAGCCGAAGATTTAACGTGGGAGATTTTTAAAGATACATTAATCGAGCAGGCAGAGCAAGGAGTAGATTATTTCACCATTCATGCAGGAGTACGACTTGCTTATGTACCCATGACAGCAAAACGTATTACCGGTATTGTATCCCGGGGAGGATCCATAATGGCAAAGTGGTGTCTTGCACACCATAAAGAAAGTTTTTTATACACCCATTTCGAAGAAATTTGTGAGATAATGAAAGCTTATGATGTGGCATTTTCTCTAGGAGACGGATTGCGACCAGGTTGTATTGCAGATGCTAATGACGAAGCGCAATTTGCAGAATTGGAAACACTGGGCGAGCTAACAAAAATTGCCTGGAAACACGATGTGCAAACGTTTATCGAAGGACCAGGGCACGTGCCAATGCACATGATTAAAGCAAATATGGATAAGCAGTTAGAAGCCTGTGGAGAAGCACCTTTTTATACATTGGGTCCTTTAACCACAGATATAGCTCCCGGATATGACCACATTACCTCAGGAATAGGGGCAGCAATGATTGGTTGGTACGGCACTGCTATGCTATGCTATGTTACACCAAAAGAACATTTGGGACTACCTAATAAAGAAGATGTACGTACAGGAGTTATAACCTATAAATTAGCAGCACATGCCGCAGATTTGGCAAAAGGACACCCGGGAGCACAACACAGAGACGATGCATTAAGCAAAGCACGTTTCGAATTTAGATGGAAAGATCAATTTAATTTATCCTTAGATCCAGAACTGGCAAGGGAATATCACGACGAAACATTGCCAGCAGAGGGAGCAAAAATAGCACACTTTTGTAGCATGTGCGGACCAAAATTCTGTTCGATGAAAATATCTCAGGAAGTTCGGGATTATGCAGCAAAAAAAGAGATAGATGATCAAAAAGCACTCGAAAAAGGAATGCAGGAAAAAGCAGAAGAATTTAAAGAAAAAGGAAGCGAAGTATATTTGTAATTAATGGAATACAGCAGGAAATATTATATTTTAAGGATTTTTTGAGTTTCCTTGTCTCGTCGAGTGATTTTTTGAAGGGAAGAAACCAAAAATGATGAATATTGTATTTGTTCCTAGCAGTGGTGCAGATGTACTTTGCAGCGTTGTAGATGTGTATTGTAGAAAACAAATGCAATATCCCGAACCCTGAGGTACTCGAAGGATGAGGTTCACGAAAGGATGAGCTTTGAGAGCCTCAGCTCCCTATGTATATCGAACCCCGAAGAGTAAGGTACTCTAAGGATGAGATTCTTTAAACACTTAAAATATATGTTAATAGTACTAACATCAGAACAAGAATTAGAAAACGAAGCAAAACAAATTAATGATTTGTTTGCTGCGGGATTAGAAATATTGCATTTACGTAAACCAACCTTTACCAGTAATGGGTATAAGGCATTGTTAGATCAGATAGATATGCAATACCATAACCGGATTATGATTCATCAGTTTCCAGAACTTACAAAGCAATATAAATTGCGAGGAATACATTTGCAGGAACAAGCCAGATTAGATTTTGATCCATCGGCTCTGGATGCTACTATTTTAGTATATAAAAACAAAGGGTTTTCGGTAACCAGCTCCTTTCATTCTAAAGAAGATATTGTAGCCTGTGCTGCTGATTTTGAATATGTTTTATTGAGTCCCGTTTTTGGATCTATTTCTAAAGCAGGGTATGCAGGAAAAGGATTTGATGTTACAGATATAAATGCACAGGTAATAGGAATGGGAGGCATTAATGAAGATACCTTACAAGCAACATTCGATCTTGGATATAAGGGAGTAGGCGTTTTAGGAGGAATATGGAACACAGAAGATTCTTTAAAAAGTTTTAAAACGATTTACAATAAACTTAAAACCATCTGTTGATTTAAGAATGAAAAAACGTCCATATATACTTACTATTGCAGGTTTTGATCCATCAAATGGAGCCGGGCTTACTGCCGATATAAAAACGATAGAAGCACTAAAAGGATATGGATTGGCAGTTTGTACAGCAAATACTATCCAGAATGATATACAATTTAAGAAGTGTATTTGGCAAGATATTGAAGTAATTAAAAACCAAATAGAAATAATATTAGATCGTTTTGCGATACGTTTTGTAAAAATAGGGATCGTTCAAGATTGGGGGATAGCTAATCAAATCATAGATTTTTTGTTAGAAAAAAATAAAGACATTAAAATTGTATTGGATCCTGTATTAAAATCCAGTTCCGATTTTGATTTTCACGATCATTCACCTGCATCCAAATTGAATGTACAATTTGACCAAATTTTGGATAAAATATATGTGCTAACACCAAACTATTTAGAAATAAAAAAGCTGTATGCAGATAAAACCATAGACGAAACAGTTGCTTATATCAGTAGTAAAACCAATGTTTTTTTAAAAGGAGGACACAGAAAAGATACCGTTGGGAAAGATGAGTTGTTCACAGTAACAGGAAAACATTATATACTCTATCCAAAAGCAAAAAACATAACAGAAAAGCATGGTAGTGGCTGTGTGCTTTCTGCTGCAATTACAACGCAATTAGCATTAGGTTTTCCTTTGCTTAAAGCCTGTTTTAGAGCAAAAAGGTATACTGAGAAAGTATTGAGTTCTAATACTGGTTTGTTAGGATATCATAAAATGTAAAAGCATAAAAAAATAATGATAAACGAAATGAATTTGCAGTATGTGTCCCAGGGAGAAACACCAAAAGAGCATCTTTATAATATAGAACAAGTATGTAAAGCAGGGGGTAAATGGATACAACTACGAATAAAAGATCAGGATATGGCAACCTATTTGGATACCGCGATAAAATGCAGAAATATCTGCGATCGCTATAATGCAATTATGATTGTTAATGATAATATAGGGGTAGCAAAAGCTGCTTTGGCAGATGGGGTGCATTTGGGATTACAGGATATGAATACCAGAGAAGCCCGCAAAATTTTAGGAGATAATTTTATCATAGGAGCTACAGCAAATACGTTACAGGACTGTAAAAAACATAGCGAGGATGAGGTAGATTACATAGGTTTGGGCCCTTATCGCCATACCACTACCAAAAAAAAGCTAAGTCCGGTATTAGGGATAAAAGGATATGAAGAGATACTCTCAGAATTTAAAATTCAAAATATAAATGTCCCTGTTGTAGCAATTGGAGGAATTGCAGAACAAGATATTATGCCTCTTATACAAACCGGTATATCAGGAATAGCAGTTTCTGGATTGTTGACTAATAAAGAAAATATCAAAGAAAAGATTAAGAATATAAAAGAGCAGATAGAAAAGAGGTTTTCTTCTAAATAGTTAAAAAAAATGGATAGATTAAAAATTGCAGATAAAGAGTTTTCTTCCCGATTATTTACAGGAACAGGAAAATTTAGTTCTTCTTCATTAATGAGGGACGCGTTACTCGCATCCAAAAGTGAATTGATTACGGTAGCATTAAAACGAGTAGATGTTACAAATCAAGACGATGATATATTAAACCATTTAGACCATCCTCGAATTAATTTATTACCTAATACCTCTGGAGTTCGCGATGCTAAAGAAGCCATTTTTGCCGCACAGTTAGCAAGAGAAGCTTTAGAAACAAACTGGATAAAATTAGAGATTCATCCGGATCCAAAATATTTATTGCCAGATCCTATAGAAACATTAAAAGCTGCAGAGCAATTGGTAAAATTAGGATTTGTGGTAATGCCTTATATTCATGCAGATCCTGTGTTGTGCAAACGGTTAGAAGAGGTAGGAGCGCAATGTGTTATGCCGTTGGGAGCTCCTATTGGCAGTAATAAAGGATTAAAAACATTAGAGTTTTTAGAAATTATAATAGATCAAAGTACCATACCAGTTATTGTAGATGCAGGTATTGGCAGTCCATCGCAAGCAGCACAAGCAATGGAGATAGGTGCAGATGCAGTATTGGTTAACACAGCAATTGCAGTATCCCAAGAGCCGGTAATGATGGCAAATGCATTTAGAATGGCAGTAGAGGCAGGACGTATTGCATATAATGCAAAATTAGCACCTATAAAACAATATGCAGAAGCAAGTAGCCCGTTAACCTCGTTTTTAACCAAAGGTTAAAATTGGGTGTCAGGTGCTAAGTTTTATCTGCTAAATAAGACCTTCAAGGTTTTGTAAAACCTTGAAGGTCTTGCAAAACCTTTGAGGTCTCAAAACAAAAAACAAACAGTGAATAAATTCATAGGATAGGACAGTAAAAAAAGAGCAAAATGCTAACGGTTAAAACAAAAAATGAAATCTTTTAAAGACATATTCAAACAATATAATTGGAACGAAATACTATCCGGTATTCTTTCTAAAACCGAAGAAGATGTAATCAAAGCATTAAATACCTCCAAAAGAAACCTTGAAGATTTTAAAGCCTTAATTTCTCCGGCAGCACTACCCTATCTGGAGCAGATGGCGCAAATGAGTAACAGTATTACAAAAAAACGGTTTGGAAACACCATCCAGATGTACGCTCCAATGTATTTAAGCAATGAATGTCAAAATATTTGTACCTATTGCGGGTTTAGCATGACCAATAAAATCCCCAGAAGAACACTAACAGATGACGAGATTTTAAAAGAAGTGGATTTTTTGAAATCCAAAGGGTATAATCATATCCTTTTGGTTACAGGTGAAGCTAATAAAACAGTAGGAGTAGATTACATTAATAATGCAATACAAATAATACAATCCAGATTTGCTAATATCACCATAGAAGTACAGCCAATGGATCAATCAGACTATGAAACTCTCATAAAAAGTGGTTTGTATGCAGTATTAGTGTATCAGGAAACCTATCATAAATCAGAGTATAAAAAGCACCATCCAAAAGGGAAGAAATCTAATTTTGATTATCGATTAGAGACTCCTGACAGACTTGGGCGAGCAGGCATTCATAAAATAGGATTAGGAGCACTTTTTGGATTAGAAGACTGGAGAGCAGATAGTTTTTTTACCGCCTTACATCTACAATATCTTCAAAAAGTATATTGGAAAACAAAATACTCTATATCTTTTCCCAGATTAAGACCACACAGCGGGGGATTAGAACCAAAGGTAGAGATGACAGATCCGGATCTGGTACAACTAATTTGTGCTTTCAGGTTACTGGATGAAGATGTAGAGTTATCCATGTCTACCAGAGAGAGTGAGGTATTTAGAGAAAACATAGTAAATCTTGGTATAACCTCTATAAGTGCCGAATCTAAAACCAATCCGGGTGGTTATGTTATAGATCCACAGTCGTTGGAACAATTTGAGATTTCGGACGAACGACCTACAGAACAAGTAGTAATTATGCTAAAATCTAGAGGCCTGGATGTCGTTTGGAAAGATTGGGCTAATAATTGGCAATAGTCTATAATATCTTAAAAAATAAAATTCTTGTGAAAAATAAAAAATCTGTTATAAATACAATAATTTTACTCCCTTTTGTTTTTTTGTATAATTGTTCAATCCATGCACAACAAGATACAGATACAGAAATAAGGTACAAAAACGCATTATTTGTTAAAGCAAAAATTAATGAACCTATACATCTTAAGGATTCCTTATCGATTCTTATAACATCCTTTTCCGTTAAACGTGCTCATGCCAATGAGCCAACAAAGCTAACTATACATGCAGAACTATCCAGGAACAATACTTGCGGAGAGATAGATCTTTTTTTACATAGAACACAAGGTAAACCAAAGGATATCTCTACAATTGCATTCTGGAGAGAATACAAATTTGAGTTTTATGACTATGATTATGATCCATCATTTAAAATTATTGTCTCAAAAAAATAGCAAACAGATTAAAAGCCTTAAATGTAAGAGGCATACTATAAAAACAAGTATCACTAATTAGTTATGGATAACGTATTTCCATCTCTTCGAATAGAATACCGTCTTAAAGCAAACTGTCCATCGCCAGAAGTTTGTTGCCCGGTAATAATATTGTAAGCATTACCATCTTTGCAATTACATGTGGCTGTAATTCCTTTAATCTCCTGAGTAGAACAAGAACTAGGGGTGTGGTTAGGATCACTCAGTTCAAATGCAGAATATTGAGTATTGTCAATATTATAAATAATAATACCTTTTATGCTTCCATTGGCCGTATTGTCTACAAAATGATTTCCAGGGAATTTAAGAGGATTAAATTGAGGTAAATTAAGGTTGATCTGATAATTAATACTGGTAGGAGGTAAAAACTGGTTGTTATCAGGGCGGTCATCACTACTACAGGATAAAATTAAAAGAGAAAATATTAAAAACAAAGCCTTTTTCATCTGTTATTTATTATTTAAAAAATACTACGATTTTGTTTAACATAAGTGCTTAATTTACTATCAAAGATTCCAGTTGGGGCAATTTAGTTATTATAGTTAATTAGTAACATGATGTATTGTGATGGCAAATTAAGTAAAATTGTCTTCTTCAGTAATTTTTTTGTTATCTTTGAATAACAAATCCCATTCTTGTGGGATTTTTTGTATTTATATAAACGATGAAGTTATGAGCAAAGTATCTTATTACACTGCAGAGGGGCTTAAAAAATTAAGAAATGAACTAAGTCACCTTAAAGACATAGAACGACCAAAAGCTTCCGAAGCAATAGCTGAAGCACGTGATAAAGGAGATTTAAGCGAAAATGCGGAGTACGACGCAGCAAAAGAAGCACAGGGATTGTTAGAAATGAGAATTTCTAAATTAGAAGAAACCCTTGCTAATGCGCGATTAATAGATGAATCTCAACTGGATATGTCTAAAGCCCTTATACATTCTACTGTAAAGATTAAAAACCAAACAAATGGTGCAGAAATGACTTATAAATTAGTAGCACAAAGTGAGGCAGATCTTAAAACAGGTAAAATATCGGTAGATTCTCCTATAGGAAAAGGACTACTGGGAAAGAGTGTTGGCGAAGTGGCTGAAATACAAGTACCTAATGGTATTATGAAATTTGATATTGTAGAGATTAGAAGAGATTAGAAGAGATTAGAAAGAATTATTTTCTTTGAAATTTAAAAAAAGCCTTTTTTAATTCGTAAAAAAGGCTTTTTTATGGTTTTGACTTACAGATAAATGAACTATATTTCGAAACCGTAACCCGACTAAAATTTAATTAATGCCTACCCTATTTACTAAAATTGTAAATGGCGAAATTCCATCCCATAAAGTGGCCGAAGATGAGAATTTTTACGCCTTTTTGGATATTAATCCAAATGCAAAAGGACATACACTATGTATTCCTAAAAAAGAAGAAGATAAAATTTTTAATTTAGATGAGGACACTTATCTGGGCTTAATGCGTTTTTCCCGAAAAGTAGCAAAAGCTATAGAAAAAACAGTGCTTTGCAAACGTGTAGGGATTGCTGTTGTTGGTCTCGAAGTTCCTCATGCACACGTTCATCTGATACCTCTTAATGAAATGAGTGAAATGACTTTTCAGCATAAAATAACTATGTCAGAATCAGATTTAAAAACATTGGCAGCAGAGATTCAATCTAATTTGTAAAAATGAAGGATTCTGATTTTAAATTAAATCTGAAATTAAGGATTGATTGGAGTGAAATGGATACCTACCAGCATGTAAATAATGTAAATTTCATGAAATATATGCAAAGCGCACGTGTTCAATTTTGGGAAGTGACAGGTTTAGCAAGATTACATAAAGAAACCAACAAAGGTCCTATGTTGGTTTCTACAAAGTGTGATTTTAAAAATCCATTGTTCTTTCCAGGTAATGTAATGATAAAAACTAGAGTTGAATTTATTAAAAACTCTAGTTTTGGATTGCATCATTTATTGTATAATGATACAGGGGTACTTTGCGCAGAAGGACACGATGTAGCTGTTTGTTTTGACTTTAATACGAATAAAACTTTTTTGATTACAGATAGTTTACGACAAACCATGAAACAGTATTAGCTTTATTTGGTTGTTCAGGTAAGATCAGGGTAATAAAAATAAATATAAGCCCCGGTAACTAAAAGAAAAATTATAAATAGGATACTATAAAAAAACCAGGTAAATTGTATTTTTCCTGATGGTTGAGGTATTGTTTTTTTATGATAATCGTATACCCGTTCTATATCCGTAGTCCATTGTCCCGGAAAAATTTGATTTTCACATTTATTACAATAAATACTTTCTATAATATTACTTTTGGTAGCTGTCAAAAGTTTAGATTTTATCTTTTTTTGTTTAAATGAAAGAACCATATCTTCGGTAGAATAGCATTCTGGGCAATTGTTGTTTAGAGGTGCTTCTTTTAAAATAATATACTCCGTTTTCAATTTGTATAAGTTTAGTGTATAATAGCGGTTAATAATATAACGTTATGATAAAAATAATGTTATATAATGAGGTAGATTTGAAGTTTTATACCAGCCTGTTTATATGTTATTTTAAAGTTAAAATGGCATTATTAAGGATTTATATTAGATAGTAGCACCAGATTTACGAAGTGTGATCTGAAAAGTAGTTCCTTTACCAAGATCTGATCTAAGCACTTTAATTTTTCCCAAATGATATTCTTCTATGATTCTTTTTGCCAAGGATAACCCCAGTCCCCATCCCCGGCTTTTAGACGTATATCCGGGTTCGAATATTTTAGTAAATTTACTTTTTGGGATACCTTTACCGGTGTCATTTATCCTTATAAAAACTCTTTTTTCGTCATCTACAAGATCAATCTCAAGATTTCCTTTGCCCCTCATTGCATCGATAGCGTTTTTTACCAGGTTTTCGATTGTCCAGCTATAAAGTTGAGAGTTTAAATATACAAGAATTGGTTTATTGGGCAGATTAAGTGAAAAATTAATTAATTTAGAGCTTCTGGATTGGAGGTAAGTATAAGCGTTTCGGGTTTCTTCTACAATATCCACCTCTTCAAGATTAGGGATAGAACCAATTTTAGAAAAACGCTCTGTAATTATTTTAAGTCGCTCGATATCTTTCTCTATTTCTACAATATACTCGGGATTAACATTTTCGGTTTTAAGGATTTCGTTCCACCCTACTAATGAGGATAAAGGAGTTCCTATTTGGTGAGCAGTTTCTTTTGCCATACCTGCCCATAGCTTATTTTGCTCACTGGCCTTTGAGGTTGTAAAAAAGAAATAGATCACACCTATCAATAAAAATATGATTATTGCAATGGTCATTGGGTAGTATTTCAGTTTGTTTAAAATATCCGAATTACCATAATATATATATTGAACAGTATCCTTGAGATCCAGTTCTATAGGGTCATTTTCTGATTTTAATTTTTTTAGATAAGATCTAAGCTTATTTTCATTACTGATGACACTTTTAGAAATATTTTGAAAATAACTAAGGTCGGGATTCCCCAAGGAATCTCTGATAAAATCCCCTTTAGAATCGGTAATTATAATAGGGATAGACTTATTGGTGGATCCAATTACAATCGATAGCTCCAGGTAATCATCAGACTGCTCACTACCTAATGCTTTTTGGGATTGTACCCAGATCTGTACCTTTGTTCGTTCATCATCCTTAAGGCGTTGCATAAATAATGAGGTGTTCCATAAAACCAGTCCGGTTATTACTAAAACAGCTATAATAATAAAGTAGCTCGAAAAATGGCGCTCATCAGAAAAATTCATAGGTTGGTTGGCTAAATCCTAAATATAAACGTTTTAATATAATTTTATTGTTCTTATACAGAATACTAAAACTAGTTTATAGAATACTTTAAAAAATTAAACTTTGATTATCTTTGCCCAAGATAAAACAAATTATGATTACAATCGATCCATTACAGGTAACTACAGTAAAATTACATGGTTTAATGCTTGGTGCAATTGGTCCAAGACCTATAGCTTTTGCTAGTACAATCGATGCGGATGGTAATCCTAATTTATCTCCATTTAGTTTTTTTAACGTATTTAGTGCAAATCCGCCAATTCTTATTTTTTCACCTGCCAGAAGAGTTAGGGATAACACTACTAAGCATACATTAGAAAATGCAAAAGCAACTAAAGAAGTAGTGATTAATATTGTAAATTATGACATTGTTCAGCAAATGTCGCTATCCAGCACAGAGTATCCGGAAGGAGTTAATGAGTTTGTAAAATCAGGACTTACTATGGTGCCTTCAGAAAAAATAAAACCATATCGAGTAGGGGAGTCCCCGGTACAATTTGAGTGCAAAGTAAATCAAATAATACCTATGGGTGAAGAAGGAGGAGCCGGTAATCTTATTATTTGCGAAGTACTTTTAATGCATATAGATAAAGGGGTTTTAGACGAAAATAACAGGATAGACCAACATAAGATCGATCAGGTTGCCCGTATGGGGGATAATTGGTATACAAGAGCTAATATGGGTATGTTCGAGGTTCCTAAACCATTAACTGCTATAGGTATTGGTGTAGATTCTTTACCAGAGGAGATAAGAAAAAGCACTGTTTTTACAGGTAATGATTTGGGTAAGTTAGGAAATGTGGCAGAAATACCAGAAAATAAAGAAGCAATAGAATTTGTTAATAACCATAATGATATTAAGGATAAAATTCGACAGTCTAACCTAATAGAAATTCATAAATTTGCAAAACAGTATCTGGATTTAGACGATATAGATACTGCATGGAATATTTTAGCAGCAAATAAATAATACAATTAAGATGGAAGTACAAGGCAAAGTAAAGATGATAGGAGATACACAAACCTTTGGTGGCAATGGTTTTAGAAAGAGAGAAATTGTAGTTACTACTGAAGAGCAATACCCGCAACATATTATGGTAGAGTTCGTTCAGGATAAGTGTGACTTATTAAATCCCTTTCATGTGGGTCAGGATGTAAAAATAAGTATTAATCTACGTGGTCGCGAATGGGTAAACCCGCAAGGCGAAACTAAGTATTTTAATTCTATACAAGGATGGAGAATCGAGAATTTACAGCCTGCAGCTCAAAATGCTTCAGCTCCTCCTGTTCCGTCTGCAGATGCATTTGAGCCTGCAACAGATTTTTCTGAAGAAGAACACGATGATTTACCTTTTTAATAAGGATATATACTATTTTAATTCCTCGTTGAGAGGCTAATTCCTGGAGGCTTGTCTCGAAAACAAAATATATTTTCGAAAACATAGCTCGTGAGCTTGCTTTGGGGTTGTTAATTTCCTTGAAGCGTATTGCTAAGAAGTTTTAGATTAAAAATAAAAAAGTCCGATATATTCTATCGGACTTTTCATTATTGTGGTTTTAGGTGAACCTTCTAATATAACTCAAAAAAGCAATGATGAACAAAATTTATCTTAAAAGGTCCTAACAAAGATTGCGATTTTTTTGGTTAATTCAAACAACTGATTGATATTTAACGTTGTATAAACGTTTAAAAACAGGTTTTGTACATACTTACAGATATAATACGATTTCCGCCCGTTACTTATGCAGATAGTGATGGATTACTGGCTATTGGTGGTGATCTTTCTGTAGATAGATTGTTAAAAGCATATAATAGTGGCATTTTTCCTTGGTACAGCGAGCAGCAACCTATTTTGTGGTTTAGCCCGGATCCCAGGATGGTACTTTTTCCATCAGAACTTAAGGTAAGTAAAACTATGCGACAGCTTATCCGCAAAAATCAATTTAAAGTTACATTTAATGAAGATTTTGAAAGGGTGATTAATAATTGTGCTACTATAAATCGTACAGGACAGGATGGTACATGGATAACAGCAGATATGCAAAACGCATACAAAAAACTCTATAAAATGGGGTATATTGTTTCTGTAGAGGTGTGGCAAGGTAAAGAATTGGTAGGTGGTTTATATGGAATATGGCTAAAAGAAAAAGGAGTTTTTTGTGGAGAGAGCATGTTTTCTAAAGTTAGTAATGCCTCTAAATATGGATTTATTACTTTAGTGCAATGGTTAGAAGGAAAAAAGATAAAACTTATTGACTGCCAGGTGTATACAAGCCATTTGGCAAGTCTGGGTGCCAGAGAAATAACCAGAGCAGCGTTTGTGAAATACTTGGAATGATGTGCTAAAAAAACAAGTAAACCTTTATTGAAAAGTTTGATTTTTAAAGGTTTGCCACGCCAAAATATATTTCTGGAAGTAAAACTTGTGGGTATATTTACAGATTATGTTATTCATTTTAAATCATAATACTTATGGTGATTCATAATTTAGGAGTAGAAAACTCCATTTTAAATCAATTTATCCTAGAACTTAGAGACGTTACTATACAAAAAGATAGCATGCGGTTTCGTAAAAATATTGAACGAATAGGGGAGATCTTAAGTTACGAACTTAGTAAAACCCTAAATCATGAAATTAAAAAAGTGCAAACCCCGCTAGGAACAAAAGAAATTTCTGTTCCAGACAAACGATTAGTGCTATGTTCTGTGCTTAGGGCAGGGCTGCCGTTGCACCAAGGGCTTTTAAATTATTTTGATAGTGCCGAAAATGCATTTATTTCGGCGTTTCGGGAGCACAAAGAGGATAAAGACGAATTTGAAATTATCATAAAATATCTGGCCTCTCCTTCTTTAACAGATAAGACTTTGATATTGGCAGATCCTATGTTGGCAACTGGTAAAACTTTGGTAGACACTTTTAAAGCCATGAAAGGTCATGGAGTGCCTAAACAAATACATATTGTTTCGGTAATAGGATCGCAACAAGGCATAGAGTATGTTAAAAATATGTTCCCTGATAATACACATTTGTGGATTGCAGCAGTAGACGAAAAACTAAATAGCAAAAGTTATATAATTCCGGGTTTAGGTGATGCAGGAGATTTAGCTTTTGGGGTTAAGTTGTAGCATTCCTCACCATACCTAAAACAACTCACAATATGATCGTTAACCATGCCTGTAGCTTGCATAAATGCATACATAACGGTAGACCCTACAAATTTAAAACCTCGTTTTTTTAGGTCTTTACTAATTTTATCAGAAATTTCAGTAGTTGCAGGGCAATCCTTATGATTATTCCGGCTATTTTTAATAGGAGTATTATTTACAAAACTCCAGATATAGGTGTCAAAACTGCCAAATTCTTTTTGTATCTCTATAAATTTTTGAGCATTTACAATTGCCGAATTTACCTTTAATTTGTTACGAATAATCCCTGCATTTTGTAATAATTCCTCTCTTTTAGCCTCGTTATAATTAGCAATGATTTTATAATCAAAATTATCAAAAGCCATTCTAAAATTTTCTCGTTTTCGTAAAATGGTAATCCAACTTAATCCAGCCTGAAAAGTTTCCAGAACTAAAAACTCAAATAATAGTTGATCGTCATGTAATGGCACTCCCCATTCGGTATCGTGATAAGATTCATATAAAGAATCCCCAATACACCACCCGCATTTATGTTTTTGCATACGTTATGTTTTATACGCTAAGCCTCTAAAATACATTTTATTTTAAAAAGATATAATGCAATTAGGAAGTAGTTTTTGGATTCTTTCTTTTTCGTCTTTTGCAAAATGATTGCCAGATAAATGAATGCTTTTTAATTTTTTTAAATCCCCTATAGATTCGGGTAAATAAGTAAGTTGATTATTATCGAGATCCAGTTGTTGTAGATTTTTTAGCTTATTAATAAAATCCGGTAATTCGGTGATTTTATTGTAGGATAAAGAAAGAGCTTCCAGTTTTTTTAGCTTTTCTATAGATTTGGGTAAGTTTTTAAGTTGGTTGTTTATTAGATATAACTCTTGCAAATTTTTAAACTCTTCGATGTGTTCTGGTAGTTCTGTAAGGTTATTATCGGATAGATGCAGGACATCTACATTTTTTTTATATGCAATAGCCTTTTGTATAGAATAGTAAGTGTTTTTAAAACTTATCTTACAATTAGGTAATAGTTGTTTGCTTTTGTTCTTTTCAGCTTTTGAAAATGAATTTCCGGATATATTAAGATCTATTAAGTTAATAAGATTTCCTAGTGTTTTTGGCAACTTATCAATCTTATTAGAGTTAAAATACAAAAGTTTTAATTTGGTAATAGTACCCAAAGACTCCGGAATATGCTCTATTTTGTTGTTTTTGCAAATTAACCATTCCAGATTTTTTAAATTGCCAAAATTGTCTGGCAGTTTTTCAATCTCGTTATCAGAAAGGTTTAACGCCTCTATGCTTTTTAGCCCTCTAATGCTTGTAGGCAGATTGGATAATTTGTTGTTTTGCAATAGCAATTCTTTTAATTTATCAAAATTTCCAAAATTAGCAGGTAATTCATGAATTTGATTATCACTTAAGTCTAGTTTTTTAAGATTGGATAATCCTGCAAAAGATTCAGGAAGTATTTCTATTTTATTATTTCTTAAAAATAACCACCCCAGATTTTTTAGATTTCCAATAGAATCGGGTAATTTTTGAATTTGATTTTCAGACAATAACAGTACTTCTATATATTTTAGATTACATATTTGATCTGTTAATTTGGTAATTGCGTTCTTTTTTAGGTTAAGGGTTCGTAAATTTTTAAGAGAACCTATAGATGGTGGAATTACATTTATTTTATTGCCTTCAAGATTAAGGTATTGTAAATGTGGTAATTGTGTAATAGAATCAGAAAATTCTGTTAGCTTGTTATAGCTTAAGTTTAATTTATAAACCTGTTCTTTATTTTTAAAAGCTTCATATAAAGAAGAATATATTTTGTTTTTTTGTCCTATTGCACAAAAAGAACATATAAGCAGAAGAGAAATAGTAATGGTTCTTTTCATCCGGTTTTATTAATGGTTAGATAGAAATTTTTAATAATTAGTTAGATTAGTGTTCGTTTAATTGTTACGCCTCATTTTATAAATATGTGCTTAAACTGGTGTATAGTGTGTGAAGAACAGCTTCTTTCGGAAAGCCTTTCTCGTAAAGTTATGATTTTAATTTTTTATCTCTGGGTAAAAAACAATATTTTTTAAGATAATATTAATTGCAAAGGTTTGAAAATAAAGGGTAGAAAATGTCGCTGTAACTAGTGAAAATGGATTACCTGTTTTCTGGGGTATATTTTAAAAAGTTTTACCCTGTAATATACTGGATGCCAAATCAAGTCTGACGGGATACTTAAAAAAATAGATTCAGTCTCTATACGCATGATTTCAAAGTTAAAATGGAATTGCTTTGAGGGAAACAAAAATATGCTGGACTTAGGAAAAAATGAATTATATAAAAATCTAGTAATACTATTTATTTTTTTAAAATGAAATGCATTATTGTAAGTTTTCTAATTTTAAACGATCTAATTAAAAAATAAAAAGCGTCTTGTTAAATGAAAAATACAACACTTAAAAGCGTATCTGCATATATCGAAGAAGGTATTAAAAAGTCATACACCTATCAAGGGTATAAAGATCTGGTAAGCAGTTTGCTGGCCGATGGTAAATCTACAGGACATGAACAATCTGAGGCATTAGCAAATTATAGTATGCTTAATGATCGCAGAATGAAAAGGTGGGATAAAACGTTAAAGATTAACGAATCGGTAAGCAATGTCTTTTCTAATGCAGATCTGGATATAACCTGGGTGGTATTATCTGAAGGTTGGTGCGGGGATGCAGCGCATGTATTACCGGTTTTAAATAAACTTGCCGGGTTAAATAAGGGGATTGATTTAAAAATTGTTCTAAGAGATGATAATGAGGAGCTAATGAATAATTTTTTAACCAATGGTGGTAAATCGATTCCAAAACTGATTATATATGATAATAAAAAACAAGAAGTAGTAAACTCTTGGGGTCCAAGACCATCTGTAGCTACTCAAATGGTAAATGATTATAAAGAAAAACACGGTGGTTTAGATCCTCAATTTAAAGAAGATTTACAGCTTTGGTATAATAAAGATAAAGGTGCAACTATTGCAGAAGACTTATTAAAATTACTATAAAAATTACGTTAAGAGATGTAAAAAAATATAGATGGATTCTATACTATAATTAATACCCGTAATTAAAATAATAGGTAATAGATCCTTCTTGTTTTTCTAGATCAGATTTAGAAAACAAGGCTTGTCTGGCATAATCCATTGCATTATCAAAAAGACATTCGTTGCGGGTAGAAGAATTTTTTTTATCTACTTTGGTATCTACAACATACCCATTTTTATTGACTTCGATTTTAACAACTACTTTGCCACTACCATTACAGGTGTATACAGGGTTTGGTAAATCTATAGATTGCCGATCTTTTAAGCTGTACGTAAGAGAACTGTTTCTGTTATTGGTTGTTTTATCTTCGGGTTTAGAATCTTCTTTTTTATCATTCTCCTTTTTTTCTTCTTCCTCATCGATAGGTACTTCCCCTTCGGCAATTTTTGATTCTTCATTTTCTTCGGCGGCAGCTTCTTCCGCTTCGGTTAAAGATTTAATACGTTCTTCAACCTCTTCATGATCTTCAAAGTCTTCGTTGTACGCAGAGTGTGTTCTTTGGTTGTTGTTTATCTGCCGGTCTTCTTGAGCAATAAGCTCTTCTTCTGGCTGTTGTTGTTCTTCTTCCAAAAGAAATTCTTCAGGAATTTCCATTAAGATTTCAGACTGTTCTGCTCGTTTACTAATCATATTGATGTTATACAAACTTAAAACAACAATACACATCAACATAGATGTGATAATCAGGGCTTTATGTTTTTCTATAAATTCCATAGATACTATAACTAATTTTGTTCTACATTATTTTATGTAGTTTCAATTTTTGATTGTAACTGCTCTTCAAAGACAGCAACTGTAGTTGCATTTTCTAATAAAAAAGAACCTATTTTGGTTCTTTCTAAAACAGTTAGATGCGCCCCGCTATCCAACATTTTTCCAAAATCGTGCGCCAGAGATCTTATGTAAGTGCCTTTGCCACATACCACCCTAAAACCAACCTCTGGCAGTTTGATTTTAGTAATTTCAAATTCTTTAATAGTTATTTTTCTTGAGGCAATCTCTACAGCTTCCCCTTCTCTTGCATATTCGTATAATCGTTTACCATCTTTTTTTAATGCCGAAAAAACAGGAGGGTATTGTTCTATTTCTCCAATAAAATGATCGGTTGCATTTTGTATCATTTCTTCAGAGATATGAGCTATAGAAAAAGTTTGATCCACTTCGGTTTCTAAATCATAAGAAGGTGTGGTTTCTCCTAATTTTAAAGTGCCGGTATACTCTTTGGTCTGCCCTTGAAACTCCTCTATACGTTTTGTAAATTTTCCTGTACAAATAACTAATAATCCGGTAGCAAGAGGATCCAGTGTTCCTGCATGACCGACTTTTATCTTTTTGATATTAAAATTCTTTCGGATTAACCAACGTAGTTTGTTTACAACCTGGAAAGATGTCCATTGTAAAGGTTTATTGATCAAAAGAACTTGACCGTCTTTATAATCTTGTTCGGTTAGCATTATAGATGGGGCTATTTAATAAAACCAAAACTGATGGCAATTATACCAACAACGACACAATATACGGCAAAATACGTTAACTTGCTCTTTTTAACCAGGGAAATCATCCAGGTACAGGCAAAAAGCCCGGAAATAAAGGCAGCTGCAAATCCAAGTATAATAGAGGTATTGTTATCTGAAGAAAAAGTAAGATCTCCGCTAAGAATATCTTTAGCTATTTTTCCAAAAATTAAAGGAATTACCATTAAAAATGAAAAACGAGCAGCTTTTGTTTTATCGTTGCCTAGTAAAACCGAAGTAGAGATTGTAGCGCCACTTCGCGAAATTCCCGGAAGCATGGCAATTGCCTGTGCAATACCTATTACAAAGGCATTAGAAGTACTTACTGGTTTTCGGGTACTTTTAGCTTTGTCTGCAAACCATAATAATGCAGCAGTAATAAGCAGCATAAAACCTACAAATAGTACATTGCCCCCAAAAAGCTTTTCTAGCTGCTCTTCAAAAAATAAGCCTACCAAAACAGCAGGGATCATAGAAATAATAATCTTTAAAGAAAAAAAGGTTTCTTCGTTTTTTTTAAATTTTAATAGCCCCATTATAATCTCAAAGATATCTTTTCTAAAAACGACAATAGTGCTAAGTGCTGTTGCAAAATGTAAGACTACGGTAAAAAGCAAGGACTCTTCGGGTACACTTTTGTCTCCTAAAATAGCTTTGCCAAGCTCCAGGTGACCACTGGAGGAAACCGGTAAAAATTCTGTAAGCCCTTGTATTATCCCTAAAATTATTGCATCAATAGTTTCCATAAAGAAATATGTGTTTTCTTAAAGTTGGATGCAAATATATAACTACCGTAAAATAAAATGTTGAATTATTGTTTTTTCTTCTTACTGGGATTAAGAAGAATAGCGTATACCTCGATACCAAAACCAATTAAAACAATAGTTGGTGCCAGTCTTATTCTTCTGAAACTATAAATTTCAGGGTTAAAAACATTAGGATCATCACTGCCTCCGCCTGCCATAAGGATAAAACCAAGGGCAATTACAGCAATCCCAATAGCCATAACGATATAGTTTTTCTTTTTAAAAACAAAATCAGGTTGGTGAGGGGTGTTTTTATTTGATTGTTTTTTCATGTGTGTCGTTATTTATTTCATTATAAAGTACATCTTCATCGATCATTAATTTAGAAATATGTCCCATATTTTTATCACGGGTAAATATAGTCCATCTTTTTATACCATACAAAGTAACTTTTTTGTGTAAAATGGTCGCTTGTAATTTTTCTAAAGATAAAGAGTGTTGTAATCCCCTGTTAATATAATAGTAATGGTCATCGTTTTGCAAGGTAATTACAATATCCAGACCAGGGCCTTCTTTAAGGTCTGTAACTATTCCTTCAATTTTCATGACATCTTCTGGTTGTACATTACGTACTGGTCTAAATGTTTGAATACTTGCCCATATAAATATTATAAAGAGAACTAAAGCACTAAAGAACCATATTTTTCCAATTTTACCCATTACAGAAATATTATTATGTTTTTAATCCCGCTACAGATTGGTCTCAAAATCAAGATATATTTTTGAAAGCAACCTGTACGTTTGTTTCTTGGTTTTTGATTTTCTGGACACCAGTTTGTATACTGTTTAATATAAACACTGTTTTTTTAATAACAGATCTTACTCTTTATTAACTATTATGAATAAAAACAGATTATAATGAGACATTTTTTTTTTAGAATCCAAAACTATGTTTTTTTTAAGAAAGATTAAATGATTTTTAACAATTATATAAGCAATAGGACATGGTCTTTTAAGTTGTACACTGTTAACCATACACAAAAAAAAATAATAACATAACACAAAAACTCTAAAACCATGAAAAAAATCATTTTGTTTGTATTTATATGGGCATCATTAGTCCATGCTCAGTATCCCGATAGTCCAACATCAGATATCCCTTGGAATTCGGGGTATGATACTTTAGAAGATGTGCAAAAGGCATTTGATAATGCCAGAAAACAAGAAAGCCTTCAACTCGGGATATCGCTACCACCTATCTCATTACCGTTATCCTCAAAATGGGATACTATGTCTGATGATGAAAAAGCACTTTGGATATTAAACGAAGAACGTGTAGCCCGGGGAGTCACAAAATTCTCTGGTATTTCTAAAGAAGCTTCGGACATCGCTAGTAATTATGCAAAATATTTAGGTGAAAATGATGTTTTTGGGCATTTAGAAGATGGGAAAGATCCCTGGAAAAGGCTTGATACAAACCCTACTATAGCAGCCTGTAATGATGGATCTCAAGCGGTAGAAAATCTATATGCTGGAGCAAGTGGGACAGGTTTTTCTAAGATATCTATTGCCGAGGCAATTTATGGATGGTTATATCAAGATAAGGGTGTAGATTGGGGACATCGTCACGCTTGTCTGCGTTCAGATTTTAAAGATAATGGAGGAGTCTCAAATGAAGAAGGGCTTATCGGAATAGGAAAAGTAGATATTAAAAATTATAAAGGACCTTTTTCTTCACGTTGGGATTATGCCACTATTATAGTATACAATGTTTTTGATCCTTGTGCTACCTGGAAATATGATACTGTTGAGTCAGAAGACTTAGTTTCTCCATCTGTACCTGCTAATCTTACTGTTACAGACATAAGTCATGAAAATGTAAAAATAAAGTGGGATACTTCTACAGATAATATAGGGGTAACGGGGTATAAAGTATATGTAAATGGAGTAGAAAATATGGATATTAAAGAAGCGACGACTACTTTAAAAAATCTAACCCCGGAGACTGCTTACGAAATTTATGTTACAGCTTATGACAAAGCAGGAAATGCTTCAGAAATGAGTAATAAAAGTAATTTTACAACCAATGTTGCTCCAAATTGTACAGAAGTTGTAGTTGCTGTTGTTTTTGATAGATATGCGTCAGATATCAGCTGGAAAATAGAGAGAGAAAATGCACAGATTGTAGCATCAGGAAGTGATTATCAAAACTCTGCCCCAAATGTTTCAGAAAAGGTATGTTTAGAAGATGGAGTATATACATTCACTATTAATGACTCGTATGGTGACGGGCTTTGTTGTTCTTATGGAGAAGGTTCGTATGCTATTTCATTAAATGGAACAGCACTTGTTTCTGGGGGATCATTCAAATCTTCAGAATCCAAATCGTTTACTATAGGTAAAGCTTTGCCTCCGCCAACTCCATTAAATTTGGTAGGATCTGATATAACCAGTAACTCTGTATCTCTGTCCTGGGAAGTAAAAGGAGAGGTTACAAATCTTACCACCTTTGACATATATAATAATACCGAAGTTGTAAAAAGTGTAAAAGGAAGTAAAACCGTTACCCTGGATGGGTTAACACCTGAAACAGTATATAATCTTTCGGTAAGAGCAAAAAATGTTCAGGGAGATTTATCCGGGTTTTCTAATAAAATAAGCATAACTACTTTAAAAGAAACCGATGGAGGATTCTCTAAAGAAATGTTGGATCTTCTAAAACTAGTAAATCAAGCCAGAGCAGCAGATGGTAAACAACCACTAAAAATGAATGCCAAACTAGTTGCAGCGGCAGAGTTTCATGCCAATGATATGAATGATAACAACTTTTTTTCGCATACAGGTTCTAATGGGTCAAGTGTGAGTAATAGAGTTGAAAATCAAGGGTACTCCTGGAGTGGAGTAGCAGAAAACATAGCAAATGGACAGCGCACTGTTCAACAAGTACATGATACCTGGATGAATAGTCCTGGGCATAAAAGAAATATATTAAATGCTAATTATACAGAGGTAGGAATGGCCAGAGTAGCTAATCTTTGGGTTCAGGTATTTGCAAGGCCATTAAATTCTTCTTTCTTGTTTGAGGATTCTATGTCAGTAAATAAATCAGCAGAGCAAAAACTTGATATGTTCCCTACTTTATTGTCAGGAGATCAAAATCAAATTCATATTGTGGGTCATGACATTAATACGGTCTATAAAGTGTATAATATGACAGGTAAGGTACTGGATCAAGGAAAAATAACCGATGATACTATAGAAATAAATGGCTTGTCATCAGGAATGTATTTGGTTCATTTTATTATGGATGGAAAATCCATCACTAAACGATTAGTAAAAAGATAAGTTTAGAAAAAGAATGTTTTAGGATAACATTTATTATGATGTGTCAAGCCCTTATTTTAAGGGCTTGATTTATTTGGACAGCATTTTTTTGCCAAAAATGATTAAAAGTACTCCTGCAAGTATAAACGGAATACTTAGCAATTGTCCCATGTTTAAAGTCATACTATCTTCAAACGCGACTTGATTTTCTTTAAAAAATTCGATTATTAGTCGTGCAGTAAACAATACAGCTAATAATATTCCTAATAAAAATCCCTGTTTTTGCACCGCATCAGTTTTTTTGTACAGATACCATAACAGACCAAAAATAAGCAAGTACGAAAAAGCTTCATATAATTGTGTTGGATGCCTGGGGATAGTATCGTCCAATAAAAATACAACGCCATAATTTCCACCAGTAGGTTTCCCATAAATTTCAGAATTCATAAAATTTCCGAACCTAATAAATGCCCCAACAATAGGGGTTACAATAGCAATGCGATCCAATACCCAAAACACAGGTGTTTTATATTTTTTGCAGTATAATAATATAGCAAGTATAGCTCCCAGACTACCGCCATGACTGGCTAAGCCGGCAAATCCGGTAAAATGCCATTCGCCATTAGTGATCTGAAATGGGAGAAAAATTTCTAAGATATGCTGTGAGTAATAGTCAAAATCATAAAAAAGACAATGTCCTAATCGCATACCCGCTAATATGCCAATTAAAAGATAGCCGGATAGTTTTTCGAGTTTTTCTACAGAAACGCCTTCTATAGTATAAATATGTTTAGCAACCTTATAGGCTATTATAATGCCCAAAATAAATAAAAGCCCATAATATTTGAGAGGAAAGACCCCAAAGAGTTTTATAATTTCCGGATCCGGGTTCCATTCTATAACTCCCATAAAGATATATTAATAATATAGTTCGTCTGTCCTTAGATTTAAGAACCGTTGTGTGGCAAAAAAGGTACTGACCCATGTAATAAGAACCCCAATGCCAAAAATACCAGCAAACAAAATGATAAGTAATATTTTATCGTTTAATAATGCAAGTTCAGGAAAAGTTTTATTAAGATAATACAGTACTATCCCAACTCCGATTAAAGCCAAAATAGCACCAATCATACCTAATTTAACGCTTTTCCATATAAAAGGCCTGCGAATAAATTTTTTTGTAGCACCAACCATTTGCATAGTTTTAATAATAAACCGTTTGGAATATACAGATAAACGAATAGAGCTGTTAATAAGCAATACTGCTATAAAAGTAAAAATACCACTAATAAGCAATACCCAAAAGCTTAAACGCTTTATATTATCATTTAACAATGAAATTAGAGGCTTATCATAAATCACTTCGTCAACAAAATTCTTTTTTAAAATAGCAGCATTTATCTCTTCAATCTTAGTTTGATCTACATAATCTGCTTTAAGATGTACATCAATCGAATTTTGAAGGGGATTATACCCAAGAAAATCCATAAAGTTTTCTCCAATATCTTTACTATGCTCTTCGGCAGCTTCGTCTTTAGAAATAAAAGTTGTGGATTTAGTGTATTCTGCCAGTGCAAGGGTTTTTTCGAGTTGTTTGATCTCGACATCTTTGGCAGTATCTTTTAAATAAATAGTAAGTGCTATTTTTTCTTTAAAGTGATCTGCTACTTTTTTGGTGTTTAAAACCAACAAGCCCAACAAGCCCAATAAAAATAATACCAAGGATATACTAATAACCACCGAAAAATAAGAAGATATTAGTCGTCGTTTTTGATACTTTTCAAAAGAGGAACTCATAAATAAACAGATTTGTGTGTAAAAATAATAAAGTTTAGTGAGACTCTTGTTTCAAAACACTTTTGTGTTTTAAAATAAGTTAGCCAAATTATTTTAATCCCGTATTTATGGGGTTTATTTCTCAGCTTGTCCCAAAAGCAAAATATATTTTTCAGGAAGCATACCTCGTGAGTTTGCTCTGCTGGCTGTTGTTGATTGAAAACTTAGCTGTAAAGGGTGTCTTGCAAATATTTGATGCTTTAATTTTGACTAACTTTGGTTTCAGTATGCATAACGACAATATAGGGTGAAATATTCTAAGTTGTCTGACATCTAAAAAAAAAGCAATAGTTTAAATATCTATATAAAATGCACATAGTAATTATAGGAGTTGGTGGAGTTGGGGGATATTTTGGAGGAAAAATCTCTGATTCGGGACAAAAAGTAACTTTGGTGGCCAGAGGGAAACATTTGGAAGCTATTCGTAAAAAAGGTTTGCAAATTAAGAGTGTTGATGGGGATTTTATAACACATCCTTTTATGGTAACAGATACTATCGATACAGTGGAAAAGGCAGATGTAGTGCTAATTTGTACAAAATCCTGGCAAGTTGCCGAAGCAGCAAAATCAATTGTGCCTATTTTAAAAGAAAGCACTATTGTTATCCCTTTACAAAATGGAGCAGATAATGCAGAAAAAGTTTGCTCTGCACTAGATGCAAAACATGTAGTAGGGGGATTGTGTAAGATTTATAGTAAGATAGAAGCCCCGGGAATTATTTCGCACTTTGGGCATACTCCTGAAATTGTTTTTGGAGAATTAGATAAGAGTATAACCGAACGCCTTACGACAATAAAGCAAATATTTGATAAAGCAGGCTTTAAGAATACAGTTTCTAAAGATATAGAAGTAGATATCTGGGGTAAATTTATGTTTATCGCTACCGTAAGTGGCTTAGGAGCATTAACAAGGGCGACTATAGGAGAGATGTATGAAAATAAAGAAACCCATCGTATTTTAGAGCAGACAGCAACCGAAATTTACAAAGTAGGCATTGCCAAAGGGATTTCGTTTCCAAAAGATATGGTGCAGCGTATTATGTTATTTATAGGCGCACAATCCTATACCTCTACGGCCTCTACACAACGGGATATCATGGCAGGCAGACCTTCAGAATTAGATAATTTTAATGGGTATATCGTAAAAGAAGGTAAGAAATTAGGGGTTGCAACCCCGGTAAATATATTTATTTATAGCTGTTTGTTACCTATGGAAGAGAAAGCGCGAAAATAGAAGATGGGTAATAAGTATTATTTTGTTATCGATATAATCGGATTAAAATTTTACAGATATCTACTCTGTATGCGGTAACATTTTTACTTTCTTTGTTATTAACTACTAGATATATAGTTTTATCCCTTATGAAAAAAGCCTCTTTATTTTCTCTGTCTTTTATAGCCTGTTTCTCTTTCTGTCTGTCGTTCTCATCTGCTACATACGCACAAGTAGAAAAAGATACCATATTAGCATCACAATATTTTAAAAAGGCGGATTCTTTGTTGACGACAGGAGATTATAATAATTCTATCCAATTATTTAAAAAAGCGATACCTATATTTCAAAAAGCTACTGTATGGGAGCGAGTATCCAGATGTTATAATAAAATATCAGAAAATCAGATCCGTAGTTACAAACTAAAAGAATCTTTAGAGTCTTCTAAAAGAGCACTGGATATTTGTGAAACTTATTTATCAGAAAATCATAAAGAAAGAGCATTAACCTACGATAATATAGGACACTATCATAGATTATCCCAAAATTATGAGGAAGCTTTATTGTATTTTAAAAAAGCAATTACCATACGGGATAAAATTTTACCTAAAAATCATATAGATTTTGCAGTATCTAACACAAATTTTGGAATTATTTATTATTATAAGTCTGAGCACAAAACTGCAATACAGTATTTTGAAAAAGCACTAACTATTCGATTAAAGTCATTAGGTCCTGATCATCATGATATTGGAATCTCATATAACAATATTGGTGTTATCTATGATGATCTTGGTTATTTTAATAAAGCGATAGAGTATTACAACAAAAGCTTAATGATAAGGATTAAAAAATTTGGAGAAAACCATCTTGATAATATTGCTGCTTATATTAATATAGGTGTAGCTTACAATAATCTTAAACAATTTGATACCGCTTTAAGTTATTATAAAAAAGCTTTAAAAATTAGCATTGAAAAAAATGATATAGATGGTATAATTAAAGCATATAATAACATCGGTGTTTCTTTAAAAAACATGGGGGAATATGACAAAGCTATAGATTATGTAAAGAGAAGTTTGAAAATGATAATTGAAAAATTTGGGGAATACGATTATAAAACTGGAGACATGTATAATAATCTGGGTAATATTTATACTGATCTAGAGCAGTTTGAAAAAGCATTACTCTATTATAATAAGGCATTGCAGAATTTAAAAGGTGGATTAGAAGATAATCATTTTAAAGTTTCTAGAATATTAATCAATATCGGAAATTTATACACTAGGCAAAAGGAATATGGGTTAGCACTAAAGTATCTAAAAAAAGCATTAGATATACGTAAAAATATTTTTGACGAGAATAATATTCATATCGCAAAGAATTATAAAAATATCGCAGACGTATATCTTGAAATGGGAACATTTAATGAAACTTTGTTATATTATAACAAATCATTAACCGTTATACAGGATATCTATGGAGAAAATCATATCCTTGCTTCAGAACTGTATAATTATATTGCACGTGCCTATGACAAACAACAAGAATATACAAAAGCAATAAGTTATTTTGATAAAGCCTTATTATGTAATACCAAAAATACAAATATAGCAATCAACAAAAGTCCTTTTGATCCAGAGGGTTATTATCATTATGATTTTTTGTTGGAAAGTTTATATGGAAAAGCAAAAACATTACGCCTAAGATATTTGCAAGATAACAATATATTAGATCTAAAGAAAAGTCTTGCTATTTATAAGAATATAGACACCTTAATCCAGACTATCCGCCAGTCTTTTACGAACTATCAAGATAAAGTTGCCTTTGCCAAACAAGCAAAAGAAATCTATCAGGAAGCTATAGAAACCGTTTTACTACAAAAAGACTCACAATCGCTAGAACAAGCATTTTATTATGCAGAGAAAAGCAAGGCCAATACCTTAAAAGAATTACTTAACGATGCTGGTGCAAAAAACTATTCCGGGTTACCTGCAAATATGGTGGCTTTAGAAAAAGAACTAAGAATTAATCGTTCTTTTTATCAATCCAAAATCACAGAGGAGCTGTCTAATAAAGAGGTAGATACTTCAAAAATTCGTGATTTTGAAAATGAATTGTTTATAACCGACAGACGCCAGGATTCCTTAACCGAAATCTTAGAAAAAAATTACCCAAAATACTACCAGCTTAAGTATCGTAATGATATTGTTTCTATTACCGATATACAACAAAAGCTAGACGATAAGACTACTGTTGTGTCCTTTTTTACAGGAGATAGTGTTACCTATGCTTTTACCGTTTCTAAAAATGATATCTCTGTACAACAACTATCCACACCAAAACTAACCGAACAGATCGAAGAGTTTCGTAATAGTATTATCGCTAAAGATATACAAAAACATAAAAAACAAGCGTATGCATTATATACCAAACTTATTGCACCCATACAAGATAAGTTGGTTGGCGAGGAACTGATTATTATACCCGATGGTCCTTTATGGCACCTTAATTTTGAGGTATTGATAAGCAAAAAAGACGATTCTAACAATCCCGCACTGTTATCCTATTTATTAAAAGACTATGCCATCTCCTATGCCAATTCTGCTACCTTATTGTTTACCCCTTTTAAAGATGTTGCCAAATCTAAAACACTACAGGAGTGTCTGGCATTTTCTTTTTCAGATAGTACCAACATCGCACAAGCAAATACCATGCGCCTTGCAGCATTAAGAGATACCGGGGATGATCTTCCTGGTACGCGAAAAGAAATAAAAGCCATATCCAATATTATAGATGGAGAATACTATTATGGATCCCGGGCAATAGAATCTAATTTTAAAAAGAACGCAGGAAAGTATAACATTTTACATCTGGCACTACATGGGGATGTAGATAACGAGAGGCCAGAAAACTCTAAACTGTATTTTACCAAAAGTAAAGACACACTAGAGGATAATTTGCTGTACAGTCACGAATTATTTGCATTGGATATCCCGGCAGAACTTACGGTTCTAAGTGCCTGTAATACCGGATCGGGTAAAATAGCCAAAGGAGAAGGGATTATGAGTTTGGGTACTGCTTTTCAATATGCAGGAACCAAAAGTTTACTGTTAACCAGCTGGGAGGTATCGGATCAAACTACCCCCAAGGTAATGAAATATTTTTATACCAACCTAAAAGCAGGGATGAACAAAGCAAAAGCTCTGCAACAAGCCAAATTGCAATACCTAACCACTGCAAATATCAACAGAACCGACCCGTTTTACTGGGGAGCGTTTTATTTGGTAGGAGATTCTGCTCCGATTCCTTTCGAGAGCAATACATTACTATATTGGATTATAGGAGCCCTAACACTAGTATTATTAGTAGGTTTGCTTTGGTATCGAAGGAAAATAAGAAACAAGAATTAATTTATAAAACATCTATTAATTGTTTACTTTAGTATCGTTGAATATATAGTATGATTTTAGTTACCGGAGCAACGGGATTGGTGGGAACACATTTACTGGTGAAGCTTATGCAACAAAACGACACCGTACGTGCGTTGTATAGAACCGATACCAAAAAGGAGTATGCCAGAAAGGTGTTTTCTTCTTATTTTTTGGAAGAAAAAAAACATCTTTTTGATACGATAGACTGGGTGCAAGGAGATCTTAATGATATCCCTAAGCTAACCGAAGCTTTTGAAGGGGTGACCCATGTATACCATTGTGCTGCAAAAATTAGTTTTAATCCTTCTCATTACAAAAAATTAAGAAAAGTAAATATTGAAGGTACTGCAAACATTGTAAATCTTTGTTTAATCAAAGGAGTGGAAAAACTTTGCTATGTTAGTTCGATTGCAACTTTAGGAGAAAGCCTTTCTAATGCTCCTGTTAACGAAAAAGCAGAATGGAACCCGGAAACTCCTAACTCTGTATATGCAATTACTAAATATGGTGCAGAAATGGAAGTCTGGAGAGGAGTGCAAGAAGGTCTGAACGCAATAATCGTAAATCCGGGAATTATTATTGGTCCGGGTTTTTTTAATACAGGAAGTGGATATTTGTTTAAAAAAATCTATGCGGGGATGTCCTATTATACTACTGGAACTACCGGATTTGTAGCTATACAAGATGTTATTGCTGTCCTGCATCAACTTATGAACAGTAATCACACTAGTCAACGTTATATTTTGGTCGGCGAAAACTTAAGTTACAAAAGTGTTTTTACCAAAATAGCTGAAGCTTTGCACAAAACTCCTCCCAAGAAGGAAGCTTCTCCTTTTTTAATGAAAATAGCCTATTATGCACAAAGCATTAGCCATATCCTTTTTAAAACAGATAGATCTATATTCAAATCTTCGATACGAAGCGCATTTTCGACTACGCATTATGAAAATGATAAAATAAAGAAAGAAATAGCATATACTTTTTATCCTATAGAAAAAAGTATACAAGAAACCGCTACTTATTTTCTGAACGAACAGGCTGCTCCTCGATAATTTTTAAATTTTCTTTTACATTTCCTTCATTCCATCTTTCTAATTCCGGAGTAATTTTTTCTTTTTTTCCTTTCAAGGTATCGTTTGCTTTTTTTATCGAATCCTGGATTTTTTGAATAGAATCCTCTTCTTTTTTTATTTTTTCGTACTTTATTTTTTCCTTGTCCAGATTTTCTTTTACCCGGGTAATTATAATTTTATATTTTTCGATCTGGTCAGAGTACCAAGCATTGTTTTCTGCAAAAACGATACTATCCATCTTATATTTATCCAGAATAAAACTTTCGGGATTTATATTTTTCTCTTCAAAAGTATATCGATACGAACTTTTTGCTGCTTTTACAAAAGCGATATCGGTCAATATTTCGACCATACGATCTTCTCCTATCAATATTTTTGGAGGAGGGGCTTTTTCTATACTCTGGCAAGCAAAAAGCGTGAAAAAGACTACAAAATATTTTATTTTTTTAATCATCTGTCAAAAGTTAATCGTTGTGCACTTCGCACATCATAGAACTTAAAATTCTTATATACCAAACTACCATTTACAAAGGTATGTGTAATTCGGGATCTGAAGGTAGTACCTTCAAAAGGAGACCATCCGCATTTATATGCTATATTATCTTTATTAACTGCCCATGGCGCATTCAAATCTACTAACACGGCATCTGCATAATACCCTTCTTTTATAAACCCTCTTTTTTCTATCTGAAATAGTATGGCAGGGTTATGACACATTTTTTCTACAATTTTTTCTAAAGATATTTTATCCCGGTGATAAAACTCTAACATTACAGGAAGCGCATGCTGTACCAAAGGTCCTCCGGATGGTGCTTTGGTATATACATTGTTTTTTTCTTCTATTGTATGCGGGGCATGATCGGTTGCAATTACATCTATTTTATCGTCCAGCAAAGCTTTAAACAATGCTTCTTTATCTTTTTTTGTTTTTACCGCGGGATTCCATTTTATTAATGTTCCTTTTTCTGCATAATCCTCGTCTGAAAACCATAAGTGGTGTATACAAACTTCTGAGGTTATCTTTTTTTCTTTTAGTGGAATTTTATTTGTAAATAATTTTAATTCTTTTGCGGTAGATAAATGAAAAACATGCAGTCTTGCTCCTGTTTTTTTAGCTAATTCTATAGCCTTTGATGAGGACAAATAACACGCTTCTTCACTTCTGATAACCGGATGAAATACTATAGGAATATCCTCTCCATATTTTTCAATATATTTTGCAGTATTGTTTTTAATGGTAGACTCATCTTCACAATGTACTGCTATGAGCAAGTTTGTGGAAGAAAAAATCTTTTCTAAAACTTCGGGGTTATCTACCAGCATATCCCCTGTAGAAGATCCTAAAAACAATTTAAGAGCTGCTACTTTTTTAGGATCTACTTTAAGAATTTCTTCGAGATTATCATTAGTTCCCCCAAACATAAAGGAATAGTTTGCATAACTTGTTTTTGCTGCTATTTCGAACTTTTCTTCTAATTTTTCTATGGTGGTTGCCTGTGGTACTGTATTGGGCATTTCTATAAAAGATGTTATTCCCCCTGCTATAGCTGCTCTGGATTCTGTTTCTATCGTTGCTTTATGGGTTAATCCAGGCTCTCTAAAATGCACCTGGTCGTCTATTACCCCGGGTAATAAATATTTTCCTTCTGCATCAAAAATGTGTACCTCTGATGATTTTGCGCTTATTTGTGCTGCTATTTCTTTAAAAACACCATTTTCTATATATACATCTCCATTAAAAATTTTTCCTTCGTTAACAATATTAGCATTTTTAATAAGCACCCTATCCATAATCATATCTCGTAATGTTTAAATAAACTTCTAAATTTCATTTTAATAACCCCAAAAACGGCTTCAGATATAATGCCTTTGCTCATTTTTGAAGTTCCTTGAGTTCTATCGGTAAAAATTACCGGTATTTCTTTTATTTTAAAATTCAATAAGTATGCCTTAAATTTCATTTCTATCTGAAAAGCATATCCTACAAATTGTATTTTTTTAAGGTTTATCTTTTCCAGAACCTCTCTTTTATAACAGATAAATCCTGCAGTTGTGTCATGAATATCCATTCCTGTTATCCAACTAACATATTTAGATGCCCCCCAGGACAGTAAAACTCTGCTCATTGGCCAGTTTACTACATTTACCCCAGTCACGTATCTGGATCCTATTGCTACTTGCGAAGAACCTTTTGCACAAGCATTATACAATCGAATCAAATCGTTTGGGTTATGAGAAAAATCTGCATCCATCTCAAAAATATACTCGTAGGAGCGTTCTAACGCCCATTCAAAACCAGTAATATAGGCTGTGCCCAAACCTAATTTTCCTTCTCGTTCTATTAAAAAAAGGCTTTCCGGATATTCTAATTGTATTTTTTTTACCAAACCTGCGGTAGCATCCGGAGAGTTATCATCTACAATAAGAATATGGAAATCACGTTGAAGCGAGAACACATTTTTAATAATACGCTCTACATTTTCAATTTCGTTATAGGTAGGGATTATAACTAAAGCATCCACCATCAAGGCTATTTTTCAGGCAAATATAACTAAATAATTACTAGTTATTTTTTTGTTTTTATTAGTTAATTGATTGTAATTTTAACCCATCACATACTATGGAATTTATTTTAAGAGAAATATCATCTACTAATTGGCTTACTATATTAATTGTGGCAGGGCTTTTTTTGTTGGCTACGGCAAAGACTGTAAATGCTGTTAGGTTTTCTGATTTTATGATGCTATTGACCAATAATAAGTATATTTTATCTTCTCAAAAAGTTAACAAATTATCTTCTTTGTTCAATGTGATTTTGCTATTGTTTCAGATAATTTCGGTATCTGTGTTTATTTATTTATGTTTTAAGGTATTTAAGTGGCAAGTTGCTGCCAGTGAAATTACTTTGTACGTTAAAATTGTTATTTTATATACTGTAATTGTTGTTTGTAAGTTACTTGTAGAAAAAATTATAGCAACTATTTTTTCTATAGACCCCATAATTGACCTCTATCTCTTTTATAAAGTTTCTTATCGCAACTATCTGGGTGTTTTATTATTGCCTGTTAATATTTTGTTTATATATGGGTTACAAGGATCTAAAATTACATTTGTGGTATTGTTAGTTTCTTTGATTAGTATAAATATAATAATGCTATTTTCTTTTTACCGAAAGAATCAAAATATCATTTTAAACCATATATTTTATTTTATTTTGTATCTTTGCGCACTTGAAATTGCACCTTATTTTGTACTATATAAGCTTATAAGTTAATTCGTAGGACCTTTGCAAAAAAGAAAGAATATATGAAAGTGAAAACAATTTTAGTTTCACAGCCAGAGCCTAAAGTGGAAAACTCCCCTTATTTTGATTTAGAAGAAAAGGAAAAAGTAAAAATCGACTTTATCCCCTTCATTCATGTAGAGGGCGTTGATGCCAAAGAGGTGAGGTTACAAAAAGTGGATTTGTCCCACTATACTGCTATTATTCTTACTAGCCGTAACTCTGTTGACCATTTTTTTAGAATAGCAGACGAGATGCGTTTTAAAGTACCTGATACCCTTAAATACTTTTGTCAAAGTGAAGCTGTAGCATATTATTTACAAAAATATGTAGTGTATCGAAAGAGAAAAATATACGTAGGAAAACGTACTTTTCAAGAATTGTCTCCTTTGATCAAAAAGTATAAAACAGAAAAATTCTTATTACCATCTTCAGACAAGCTAAAACCTGAAATCCCTGAAACTCTAAATGAGTTAAAAGTAGAATGGAAACAAGCTGTGTTTTACAAAACAGTGGTAAGTGATTTGTCTGAGTTAAGAGATGTGTTTTATGACATTTTGGTATTTTTTAGCCCTTCTGGAATACAGTCTTTATTTGAAAATTTTCCGGATTTTAAACAAAACAATACCAGAATTGCTGTTTTTGGAAACTCTACCGTTCAAGCTGCCGAAGAACACAATTTAATTGTTAATATCCAGGCTCCTACCCCAGAAACACCATCTATGACCATGGCGCTTCAAAAATATATTAAAGAAGTAAACAAAAAACATTCTTAGTATTAAAGATATATATTAAAAAAGGGATCTGTAAAACAGAGGCTACTGAAAAAGTCACGAACTTAAATAAAAGCGGTAAGTATTTTAGATAC